>NZ_JBHSZO010000008.1:0-182122 GCF_042663125.1 Streptomyces polyrhachis
CTGGGGCGCCGACTGCTGCGTGGGCTGCTGCGCGGGCTGCTGGGGCGCGGGCGCCGCGCTCGCGGAGTGCGCCGCCGGGCCGGCGGGGGGAGCGGCGGGCTGGGTCGGCGCCGCGGGCTGGGAGGCGGGCTGGGAGGCGGCCTGCGCCGGGCCGCCGCGCTCGGCGATCGCCGCCCGCACCGCCTCCGGCCCCGGATGATGCCCCTGCGGCCCCGGCACGTACCCCATGGCGGGCGGGGCCACCGGGGCGCCGCCGGCCGTCTGGCGCTCCAGCCGGTCGAGCCGGGCCTGCAGCGAGCGCTCGTCCGCGTACGCCGCCGGGAGCAGCACCCGGGCGCAGATCAGCTCCAGCTGCAGCCGCGGCGAGGTGGCGCCGCGCATCTCCGTCAGCCCCTCGTTGACCAGGTCGGCCGCGCGGCTCAGCTCGGCGGCGCCGAAGGCCCCGGCCTGGGCGCGCATGCGCTCCAGCACGTCCGCGGGGACGTCGATGAGACCCTTCTCACCCGCGTCCGGCACGGCGGCGAGGATGAAGAGGTCGCGCAGCCGCTCCAGAAGGTCGGCGACGAAGCGCCGGGGGTCGTTGCCCCCCTCGATCACGCGCTCCACGACCTCGAAGGCGGCGGCGCCGTCCCCCGTGGCGAAGGCGTCGACCACGGAGTCCAGCAGCGAACCGTCCGTGTACCCCAGGAGGGAGGTCGCCATGGGATACGTCACACCCTCCTCGCCGGCGCCGGCGAGGAGCTGGTCCATGACGGACATGGAGTCACGCACGGAGCCCGCCCCCGCCCGTACGACCAGGGGCAGCACGGCCTCCTCGACCGCAACGGCCTCCTCCCGGCAGACCTCGGCGAGATAGTCGCGCAGGGTGCCCGGGGGGACGAGGCGGAAGGGGTAGTGGTGGGTGCGCGAGCGGATCGTGCCGATGACCTTCTCCGGCTCGGTCGTCGCGAAGATGAACTTCAGGTGCTCGGGCGGCTCCTCGACCACCTTCAGCAGGGCGTTGAAGCCCGCCGGGGTGACCATGTGGGCCTCGTCGATGATGTAGATCTTGTACCGGCTGGCGGCCGGCCCGAAGAAGGCCTTCTCCCGCAGGTCACGGGCGTCGTCGACGCCTCCGTGGGAGGCGGCGTCGATCTCGATCACGTCGATCGAACCGGGCCCGCCGCGCGCGAGGTCCAGGCACGAGCGGCACTCCCCGCAGGGCGTGGGGGTGGGCCCCTGCTCGCAGTTGAGGCAGCGGGCGAGGATCCGCGCGCTGGTGGTCTTGCCGCAGCCGCGCGGGCCGCTGAAGAGGTAGGCGTGGTTGACCCGGTTGTTCCGCAGCGCCTGCTGCAGCGGGCCGGTCACGTGGTCCTGCCCGATGACCTCGGCGAAGGTCTCGGGTCGGTAACGGCGGTAGAGGGCTAGCTGCGACACACTGCCGACGATATCGGTGCGCACTGACAAGTGCGGCGGCCCGCGGGATCCGGGGCCTTCGTACGGGCCCGGCCGAGACGTCGCCGCCCCCGGAAAAAGCAAGCGCCCCCCACGCACCCGCAAGAGCTCACCTACCCTTGCTGCCTTCCGGCCCTGGGGGAGTTCAGCGAGATTGCGCCGCGTGGGGGGCAGCCCCCAGCGTACCCGATCCCCACCCCGCCTCCCGCCGCCCGCCCCTCCCCCTCCCACCTCGCGGGAACCTGGTTCGCGAGCACCCCCCGGAGTCTTGTAATGTTCTCCACGGAGGATTCGCCTAGTGGCCTAGGGCGCACGCTTGGAAAGCGTGTTGGGGGCAACCCCTCACGAGTTCGAATCTCGTATCCTCCGCCAGTGCCTCACCGGGCACGTTGTCGAAGGGCCCCACCGTTCGCGGTGGGGCCCTTCGACATGTTTGGTCTCAGTTACGCGGGCGGACAGCCGTGGGCCCGGGTGGACGCGCATGAGGGTTGTGTCTCGTTCCAGGGCCGATCGCCGGAAACCCGCGAGGTCCACTACACCGAGCTCACACGAGACAGGATGGCGCACGAATCTGTCACCGTCCTACGGGACCGGGCGCGTGCTGCCTGATGGTGTAGTCGGCGTGTCGGTAGGGGCTGGCGCCATGCACCCCAGGAGGTCACGACCGGTCCCGGAGCAAACCCCAGGGAGAGTGCCGGCCAGGCGGTGTGTCCTGCCTCCCCGAAAGCATCACCGCCATCGTCACTAGCCCGATCCCCCGCGCCCGCCACTGCGCCGCCTTCCTTCACCACACCGCCCAACGCCGCCTCGGCCCGAACCAGAGGCGACGACCGTGTGGCTGCGGAATTCCAGCTCACACTCGCTAACTGGGATCTCTTTCGGACACGGGGCGGTTCAAGGTCCTGGCCGAGGCCGTTGACGAAGCCGTGCAGGGCAGGCAGTGCATCGGCCTGGACGCGCTCGATCCACTGGGCTCACTGCCGCCCCTGGGGTTGTCTCGGTTCCTGACCGATATCGGGTAACTGAGGGTCCGACCTTGAGATTGGGCCTTCCTTGCTCCGACCGCGCTCGTCTCTCACGCCTGCCGAGCGGAGTCGCGGTGGAGGACGAACCACGCACGTACCGAGCTCATGTAGCTGTCGGTCCGCGACGTAGGCCTGTCCAGCTGCGCCACAAGCGCATTCCGATGGGAAAGCAGCGCGGCGCGCAGATCCAGATCCCGCTCAGCCATCAACTGGAGAGCAGCAAGTGCACGGGCACTGCACCCGTCGAGGCCGGGCCAGGATCCGTCCGGGGAGCGCAGCTCTCTAGTACGCCCTTCGGCCGATGCGTAGGCGAAGGAAACGAAGACCGAATGAGAGCCAGAGAAAGAAGGCTTCATGATGTGGTCGGCCACATCACCGAGGATCTCCTGAGTCCATTTCTGGCGAGGAAACCACATCGCGCCCCAGGCGACGGCATATCGGTAGGACGAGTTCGGCCTACGTTTCGGTGCCTGGCGGGAGAGTAGCTCCGCTTTGTTCATCACGTGCAAGGAGCGCGCCATCCAACCGATCTCGTTCCAGTGCTCCGCCTCGTCGAGAACTACGTCACGTTGCACCTGCCTGCCAATTGCCTCGGCCACGGCAGGTACCAGGCGATGGGCGAAGTCTGGCCGTACCCTGAGCGCGACGTCCAGCAGCACATCGATGGAATGCGCGTTGAGGCGCTTCACAAGTGAGGCGGGCTGCAGACGCTCCAATTCATCGAACAAGCACTGGACAGACTCGTCGGCTTCCGCTGTCGCTAGCAGCGACAGCAGAGAGGGCGTGTGCATCAGGTCCTTCACCCGTGCGTAGCCGAGTCTTCTGGCCAGCCGCTGTACAGGGATGTCAGCGGCCAGCCGACAAGCCCAGTCCATGTCCCAGATCAAGGCCATCCGCAGGACGTCACTGAGTGCGGCCGGGCTGGTCACCTGCATCACCGTCGCCTGATGCCGGGTACGGAGCTTGTCCACCCACTTCGAGTACACGCCTCCCGGACGCAATCCGAGCACCACCAGTTGACGGACGACCTGGTACTGCTGGGTGGGGTGCTGGATGTGGGCGAGTTCGCTCGTGAAGGCGTTCCAGGCTCCCCGTTCACCCTGCAGGTCACGCATCAGATCGGCACCGACACCGACGGACGCCCGCTCCACCGCTGTCAGCAGCCGGGCCGCCTCGACGGGATCGTTGTACACGGCCTGACGCACCTTGTCCCGCAGCAGACCGTCCTTGCTCCGGGAATGAGAAACCTTCTTGTTCTTCAAATAATCGACGGTCGCCGCGGCGGTGTCGCCGTTCAGCCCGGCCAGCACGTTGATCACCTCGGTCACCTGGTTCGTACTGGCTCCGCGACCGATCTGCGCGCCCCAGCGCCGGCCTACTGAATCCGTGGTCTCTGTGCCGTCCTTCCGTAGCACCCACAGTCCGGCGTCTTCCGCCGGCACGCCCCCGTCGACAAGGGTCCGAGCTATCTCACGCGCGCACAGCGCCGCAGACGAAGGGGAGGCGGAGGCCATCTCCTCTATGAAGTCAGCCGAGTCGTGCTCGTTGACGTACTGGCCCGGCAGCCCTTGGTACATTGCGCGGCCGAGCTGGTGGAAATAGCGCCGGGCGTCCGCGACAGGCGCGTCTTTCATCCCCTCGAAGAGTTTCCCATCCGCCACCTGCCGGCCCAGTTTCTCCAGAAAGGCCGCCCCGAACTCCTCGTTCTGCCCCAGCAGCAGGGCGGCCTGCGGGCCCCACGGCCGCATCGAGCGGTTCAGCGCATGAGCGACGACATCCACGAACAGGTCCAGGCACTCCTCCCGGAAGGAGGCATGGGCCTCCCAGATCCCCTTGATCAGGTGGTACTGAATGGAGATGCGCGGGTCCTCCTCCAGCCGGGCGCTCACCCAGTCCTTGCCGAGTTCCTCTGCGAGGTACTGGCCGAACCCCTTGTCCTCGGTCAGGAACAGCTCGTCGACGCGCGCCGTCGCCGACAGGATCAGACCGGCGCCCTTGCCGTCCTGGTGAGACCGGACCTGCTGGGCGAGGGTGCGCGCGAGACCGGCGTCGGGACGCTCCCCGTGGTCACCGTAGAGCGCTTGACGGGCGGTGTAGTCGTGGATCTCGCTGGTCGTCCGGAGCAGCAGGGCCGCGTCCGTCGGGGTCGCGGTGCGCAGGGCCTTGTGGATGGCGACGCCGAAGCCCTCGCCCTTGTTGAGCTCCCTGTCGTTCAGCATCCTCGTCACGAAGGCGACCTGATAGTCCCGGGCCTCCTCCAGCGCGTACCGCAGGTCCACCGCGTCCGTGTGTCGCAGCGCCTGCCGGATGCCGACGCGCACGTCGTGCCGGCCGAGGACGGTGTCCCAGTCCTCGTAGTCGGGGTCGTAGCGCAGCCGGAGGACGAGGTTCGAGAGGTACACCGCGATCCCGCGAGCGGGGTCGGGATCGTGGTCGAGGAGCTTGCGCACCTCGGCCTCGTTCTGGACCCAGGAGGCGTACTCCGGATTGCCGATGTCGTTGCCGGCGCGCCGCACCAGGCGTTCGACCCGGCCGACCGTTCGATAGTCGAGGGCCCTGTCCGGGTTGAGGTGGATGAGGGTCCTCGATCCGCACCTGGCCACGACCTCGTCGAGGCGCGGATGGTGGAAGCGGCTGAGCTGCTCCAGCACGCTGTACAGACCGTCGGCGGGTCTCGGCCTGTCCTCCAGGAGATCTTCGAAGCGCTCGGCCATCCACCTGGTGAGGGTGTCGAACTGGCTGTCGCCGAAGCGGTGTCGGTGCCGGTGGATCGCGCGGACCACGGCCAGCAGGGAGCGTGCGGACCCGAGGGTCGTCTCCGGCAGCCGCGTCACGAGGGTCTTGAGGAGCTTGCCGATCACCTTCTCGCCGAGGGAGGAGTCCATCGCGAGCAGCACCAGCGCGATGCCGACCGGTGGCGCGTTCCGCCGCCACTTGTCGAAGTCGTCCTCGTGGTCGGGATGCAGCAGGCGCGCCGCGAGGCTCCGGCAGACCCGGTCGTCGTACAGGCGCGCCCCGCGGAGCATGGGTAGCAGCCCGCTGCGGTTGTCCCCCAGGTCGCGGAAGAGCTCTTTGGCGACGAGATCGGCGATGAGGTCGTGACGGCGCGGCCGGGTGGCCTCGTCGGGGTGCACGGCTTCGGCGTAGGCGTCCAGAATCGTGCGGGAGTCGGTGGGGCTGGGAAAGCGGAGCCGGTCGGGGGACCGGTCCGGAGCGGTGCCGAACTCGCAGAGCAGGTCGCACTGTTCCTCTGAGACGCTCACGTTCCCGCCGAGCAGGGAGACGGCCGCGACGACGGCGGCCAGGTCCTGTGCGTCGGCCCCCAGCTCGTAAACAAACTTCTGCCTCAGTTCCTCGTCGAGCCGCTCGGGCCTGTCGTTCCCGCCGCGGTAGTCGCACAGACCCTTGACGAATCGGGCGAGGTCATGAGGGAAGCGGCGCGCTAGGGCGTCGACGAAGCGTGGGTTGCCTGCAACCTCGTCCCCGTGGATCTCCCGGGCACGCCCGGCCAGGTCGAGGAGGGCGGCGAGGCGCACGATGGACGGGACGACGGTGAGGTTCGCCGCCTGCCAGTCGTGGGACGAGTTGAGGTCGTACTCCAGGCAGGCGAGGACACTGACGCCGAGCTCCGCCGACACGGCGGGCAGCATGCGGTCGACGTCTGTCTCGCCCATCGGCCGGATGCCGTCGAGGATGACGACGGGGCAGCCGGTCTCCTGCTGTTCCAGGGGTCCGAGGCTGCCGAGAGCGTGCCGTACGACTTCGGCCAGGACGTCACGGCTCGGGAACGCCCGGTCATCGGGTTCGAGCATGATCACGCGCCGGCCGGCCTCGGCGAGCGAACGTGCCGTGCAACGGGCAATGCAGCTCTTCCCGGAGTCCGATGGCCCTCCCAGCACGGCCACCTTGCGCTCCGGGTCCCGGAAGACCGCCACGAGGCTGTCGACCTGGTCCGTCCGGATGTCCGGGAGGTGCTGACCGCCGGGCTGTGTCAGCGACCAGTCGTGGAAACTCCATCCTGTGGCCTTCAGCTCACCCTTGTGCCAGTTCTGCGCCCATGCGTCCCAGGCCACCCCCCAGTACGCGCGCGCCGCGCCGGCCAGGGTGAGGCCGGGGTCCGCGACCACGAGCGTCGGGGTGCCGTCCCCGGCGGAGGTACGGAACCAGCCACCGCGACCGGGATGGACGAGCGTGCCGCCGCAGGCGTCGGCGCGCAGCGACGCCTCGCCGGGTTCCATGGGCTGGAATTGCGTCTTCGCGCCGAGAGGGGATAGGGAGTACGCACCGGCGGCCGACATGCCGGGTGCAGGGTGGGGTAGTTCGGGGGCGGCAAGTGTCCGCGCAAGGAGCCGCAGGGCGGCGGGCAGAGCCACCGTGGTGTCGTCGACGCGGCTCGGCGGCAGCAGGCCCGGGGCCGCCAGTCTCGGCTTCGGGTCCCCCTTGAGTTCCTCGTCCATGCCCAGCTGGAGGAGCAGGGTCCGTACGGGCTCGGCGCCTCCGTCGGAGGCCCTGTTGGTGGCCTGCGTGACGGACCGCCATCTCCTGGTAATGCCGGCCAGCTTCCGGACCGTGTCGTCGTGGCTGGCGGCGGCGTCACCGGTCTTGCCCTCCAGGACGAACCGGGTCGCCCAGGCCGTGGGCGGCAGGTCCGGGTCGGCTTCGGGGCGGAGGACGGTGACATCCAGGTATTCGGCGGGCGGGCCTTTGGGGGTGACGGTCTCCTTGGACGCGGCACCCGCGGGCGAGCCTTCCGTGGCCAGGTCTTCCTCGGGCCGGCGCTGCTCGGGGACGTACGGGCCGCTGGCGGGTGCGCAGGCCCGCTCGTAGAGACTGACGAGGTCGTCGTTCATGCCCTCGATGCTCTGGATGTGCGCGACCAGCTCGGCGTACGGGCCTTCGCAGGCCTCCGGGTACAGGATCATGTCGGTCAACCGTTCGAGGCTGGTGCGACCTGAGCCAGTCACGAACCGGTCCGGGATGCCAAGCGCCGCGCCGTACAGCTCCCTCCGCTCGGCCTCCTCCAGCAGGGGCCTGATGCCCTGGGCGTGCAAGTGCCCGAGCAGAACGCCCCAGGACGTCCGCAGCGTGGATTCCCCGCGCCTCGTCAGGATGTCGTCGAGGGCGAGCAACGCGCCCACGACACTCTCACGTGCCGGGACGAAGTCCAGGGCCGTCATTTTGCCTCCTCACTGCGGTCGGCCGTCGGGGATGGGCCGGGTGGATCGGAATCAGCCGTGTCCGGTCGGGGCGGATCGGGGCGGACGTCGAGACAGAACACTCCCCGCAGGTCGGTCACCACCAGGCGGGACCCGTCCGCGTCGAGGGCAAGCGCCACGGGCTGGTCCGGCAGCGGAAACCGGGTCACCGACCGTTCGTCGCCGGACGTGAGCGGGAGCAGGCGCAGCCAGGGTTTCTGCGCGCCACCCGCCGCGGCCGACAGGCTGTCGCCGACGGCGAACGCGAACGTTCCGTCGCGCACGTCGGGAACGTCGAGACGTCTCGTCCCGTGGCTCTCGTCCCACACGAACGGCCCCCCACTGCGGTCGATCATGCCCACGGTGCGGCCGCTCGACGACATCACGGCGTGCTGCGCGTAGGGGATGAGCAGCGGCTGGCGCCGTAACGCCGCCACTCCCGTGTCCAGGACGCGCGCGGTCACGATGCCGGACTCGGTGGTGGCGACGAGCCGTCGGTCGCCGGCCTCACCCCCCAGGTGGACCTGAGTGACGCGGCTCGATCCCAGTACGGCGAACGACCTGGTCCGTCCGATGGTGCCCGGTTCGACGATCTCGATCCGCGCGCCCCTGGCGACGGCCAGCAGGCCGTCGTCGTGCAACGAGAACGCCGTCACCCCGTCCAGGGCGGCCAGCGGCTCGGGGTCCCGGCCCGTCAGCGGCCGCCACAGATGTCCCACGTCGTCCGCGACGAACGCGACGACGGGCTTGCCGTCGACGACGGCGAGTGCCAGGTGCGAGGCGATGCCGGCGTCCTCGGACCGCACCGCCTCGTCGAGCGGCCTGCCGTCCGCCAGATTCCACAGCCGTAAGGAGGCGTCGCCATGGGTGGTCACCACGTAGCCGTCGCCGTTCGCGCCCGACGCGACCGCCAGGAGGTCGGGTACAGCCACGCCGTCCAAGGGGGTGGCCCACAGGATGTCGACACCGGCGCCGAAACCGCGCGGGTCCAGACCGTGCCCGTCCTTCCCTGACTTGAGGAGGCTGAGCTTCAGCTGGAACGCCCGCTCCGCCGGGCGCCGTCCGAGCGTCTGGGCCCGGACGCCCTTGACGACCCATTTCGGAAACAGCCGGGCCCCTCCGGCGTCCAGTTGCCGGGCGAGGGCGCTGCCGGGCAGTGCGGCCCAGAAGGCCATCGAGGTCAGCTCGGTGGCGAACCGCTGCTCGAACGGCCGGGCGGCAGCGGCGAACAGGGCCGTCAACGCCATGTCCGCCGCCCAGTCGATGCCGGACTCCTCGACCGCGGGCACCCCTTCCGCCTCGGCTCCTGACGCGTGGACGGGCAGGCAGCCCCGTACCGCCTCGGCGAACTCCGGTCGGCACGATTTCAGGGCGGCGGGGGTGGCGAGGCGCCACGCCGGGGGTCCGGTGGAGGAGCCGATGCCCTCGCCCGTACCCCTGTCCGTCACCGCGGCGCCCAGCAGCTCCGCGGCCTCCCTCGCCTCCTCCGGGCCGTACGTCCTGTCGGAGCGGTCCGCGGCCGTGGCGAGCGCCGCCCAGAGCTCGGCCGTCAGGCCGGCATCGTACCCGCATGCAGCCGCGGCCCGCACCGGCTCCAGCATCGCCCGGCACCATTCGTCCGGGCGATCACCGGAGGCGAGCAGGCTCCGATGGAAGATCGTCAGCTGCTTCTCCGCCTCGTGCCGCGCCTCCGCCTCGCCCTCGCGGCCGTGGCGGGTGTCGAGAAAGGCGTCGACGGCGTGGACCGCCGCCCCGAAGTGTCCGTGGCAGGCGGCGACGACCGCGCCGGCGCCCCGTGCGTGGGCGTAGGCGCGGACGCCCTCGTCGTCGGTGCCGAGCTGGAACACCGGGAGCTGGAGCCGCTGCCACACCGCGTCGGCGACGGCGTCGTGGCCCGCCGAGGCAATGACGGTGGTGCGCGCGTACTCCGCCAGGGGGTCGAGCAGCTCCGTGACCGCGGCTGCGGGCTCTTCCGCCACATGGAGGTCGTCCAGCAGAACGGTCCGGGGAGGCAGGTCCTCCAAGGCCTCGCACAGCTCGTCCGGAGTCGGGGCATTCCCCAGGTGGTCGAGGCCGAGCGCCTGGGCGATCCGCCGGGCCAGGCGCGCCACGTCGGCGTCCTGGGCGGTCACCAGCGCGTGCACCGAGTCGTCCGGGAGGATCAGACCGCGCCGGACGACGGGCGGCAACAGCCGCCGCCACTCGGTCTTCCCGCACACGGCCAGGTGTCCGAGAAGCGCGCTCTTGCCGACCCCGGCCGCGCCCCGGAGGATGAGCGGCCCGGCCGGTCCGCCGCCGGCAATGAACTCGCGGAGACGCCACTGCTCCTCCGTCCGGCCCGAGAAGTACCAGCCCTCCTGACCCGGTCTGCTCCGGCCGCGCGCGAGGTGGGACCACTCGTCGAGGTCCCGGTCGAGCCAGTCGGGCGACGTCCGGGGCATGTAAGCCGGATCCGGCAGCGCGCGGCATCCCCGGTGGCCGGCGGAGTACACCCACACTTCCTGACTTGCTGTCGGCAGATGGGTATTGAGCTGCTCCACGAGAACGG
Organism: Streptomyces polyrhachis; assembly: GCF_042663125.1. NCBI lineage: Bacteria > Bacillati > Actinomycetota > Actinomycetes > Kitasatosporales > Streptomycetaceae > Streptomyces > Streptomyces polyrhachis. The sequence continues at coordinate 10,203 of NZ_JBHSZO010000008.1, forward strand.
AGGGTTCGACGAACTCTTGCTCGCCATCGCTTCGGGAGAGCGTCTTGGCGAAGGCGCGGGCGAAAGCCATCTGTTGGGCCTGCTGCGTTCTGCGGGCGGTGGCGATCACCCACGCGTCGTACTCGACGCTCCCGACGGCTGCCTGACTCTGAAGGGTCTCCATGGCACCGCCCGCGCCGGGCTCGGAGTAGCAGGCGTCGAGGACGATGACCGCCTGCTCAAAAAGCTTCTCCCCGTACAGGATACTGATGATGTCCGCCGGTTCAAGGAGATCCTTCGTCCGTCGTGTGGACGTCGGCAGGGCCAGGCCCCACGTGACGCCTTTCCGCACGCCGTGCCCCGTGCAGTAGACGAAGAGGGAAAGCGGTGGCTCCTGCTCGCCGCGGCTCACCGCCTCCAACCACTCGTCGAGGTCCTTGCATGCGTCCTGCAGACCCCGCTCCCCGACGACTCCCCGAGGCCTGGGGATCTCCCGCATCCCCAGACCCTGGAGCGTACGGCGCATCAACCTCATTTCGTCCGGCACATGTTCGAGTCGCGCCAGGCCGGTCTCCTCGCCGTATTCGCCCTCCCCGGCCAGGAAGAACCACCGCTCACCCAAGAGCTGCCTCAACAGCACGTGCGGTCCGCAAGTTGGCCAAGTAGAGGGTGCAGTCATGCATGCGGCGCAGCGGGTTGGTGACGACGAAGTCCTCGACTTCTCCGCCGTAGAGGGTCTTGATGCGCTTGCGCAGGGCGACGACGTCCTGCTCGGCGGCCACGTTCACCCAGCGACGCACGGACGGCGGGCGGCCGGGTTCGGCATCGGCCGTGCGGGCCAGGCGGCGCCGAATGGACTTCAGTCCGAGCGGCGATCCCATCGTGACCAGGGTGTCGATCCGGACGTCCTTGAGGTTCCACAGGACCTCGTAGGCGGCAACGCTCCCCAACGAGTGGGCGAGGACCACCCGGGTGTCCTCCTGAATCGCAGTCTCCAGCTCACCCCGGATCTCCTCACCCAGGGCAGCGTCCTCGAAGTACCGGTGCACCTGCTTAATCTGGCGGATGAGAAGCGACGCCGTCATCCCGCCGAGGTACGGCGTCCTCTCCAGGATGTCGAGGCAGGCCTGCGCGCCACGGACGACGAGCCCCTTGGAGGCCGGCCCGTCGCTCTCCTCGTCGAAAGCCGCCGGATCCGCCTCCCGGGCCATGGCCTCCAGGAGTTCGTACTCGAAGCCGTCGGCCACGTCGGCGGCGGTGTAAAGCACGTCACCGCCGGACTTGGCCGTGCCACCGTTGTACAGGTGGCCGTAGAAGGCCGCCTCGAACGTCACCGCCCCGGCGTCGAGATATCGGATGTTCCGCAGCCCAGCGCTCAGCGCGCCGTGCCACGTCTCGTGCATCTCCTCGCGTGTCTTCCAGGACCAACCGATGCCGTGTACGCCGACGATACGGGCCACGCTCGCCTCCCCCATTGACCGTCCAGAACATCCCAGACCAGCACCCCAAAAGGGTAGCGCCTGAGCACCTGGAGGCTGGTGCGCTAGCGGACATCTCCTGCACCCACACCCGATGTACGTGTTGACAATCCCTGAACCTGGGTTTTGGATCACCCGTCGCCGAGAGGATGTCCCCTTCATGCACGAGAGGCGACAGAGGGCCTGACCTCGCAAGCCGGCAGAGGCTTGTGGTCTCAGCTCTGGTCTCATTCACCCCCGTCCGGAGGAGAGCACCCCGAACACCCCTCCGCAGTTCAGGACGCCTGTGGCTCCCGCTGGATCCCCAGACGAACATTTGGAAAGCGTGTTGGGGGCAACCCCTCACGAGTTCGAATCTCGTATCCTCCGCCAGTGCCTCACCGGGCACTAACGTCGAAGGCCCTGACCGGTTTACGCTGGTCAGGGCCTTCGACGTGTTCGGTAGCAGGCCGACTCAGCTGGTGCGGTCAGACGTCGCCCGCAGTTCTCCGGCCGTCCCTTCAGTGCCGTGTGGTCTCAGTTCTGGTCTCAGTTGGGCCTCCACGCGTCCGTCCGACCTCGCGTCCGGGCCGTCACCGCCTCCAAAAAGCTGCTCGCGAAGCACGTCCTCTGGCCGCCGATACAGCCCGGGGAGGTCTGGGGATATCGATCTGCTTCCGGTGCCATTTGGTCGGAATCAGTCTGGATGTGCGGGACCGTCCCCGGTGCTGCTAGACATGCAACCGTGCACTTGACCCTCTCGTCTTCGCAGCTTCAACTTCTGCACCACCTGACGCTCGCAGACATTCCCTACCCCGATGCTGTGGCTGTGGCAGCCCGGGGCCTTAATGAGGCGACCGTCACAGACGATGTGCGAACTCTCAGCCGGTCGGGCCTGCTGGAGGTCACCGGCGAGCACCTGGCCATCACGCCGCGCGGTAAAGCCGCACACTTCGAAGCCCAGTACGCCGTGCTTGCGGAACGGCTGGTCGAGGTGAGCGTCTTCGCCGACGAACTACAGCGCCGTACGCCCTCACTCAGCGTGGAAATGCACGCGCTCCGCCAACTCGCCGAGGGGGCGTGGAGCGGGGCGGAGGCGGCAGCCTACGTGGAGCGCCGAGCGAAGGAGCTCTGAGCTGCGTTACAGCTCTTCGTCAATGCTGGGGAGAAGTTCGACTCGCCGGTGGGGTTTGCGGGCCTTGTCGGGTACCGGCAGGATGCCGGCCTTCCTAAGGTCAGCTGCCGTAACAGTGGGCGCGGCGAGAATCCGGTCCAGCAGGTCCTGTTGCGCGGGAGCGAGGTCGACGAGCCGACGTAGCACGGAGAGCAGCTCCATGAGCTCGCGTGACCAGTCAGCCGGCCAGGACTCGACGTGCAGGTCGTCCAGGGGACTGGTCTTGCGGCTGTTGGGGCTTGCCTTGCGGTAGCCGAACCACTTCTTGACGATCTGCATGCCGCCGACGTCGTAGTTCCACACCTCGGCGGGAACCGGGCTGACGTATCCGTTGCCCAGGTGCAGGGTCCGGTTCATCTCGGCGTAGCGGATCTCGGCGGGGACTTCCGTCCCGATGTGCTGGTCGTAGCGGAGCCGGCGCGCATCGCCTGTCGGGAAGAGAACGTCTCCGTCCGGTCGGCCGTCTTCCGGATCGATATAGCGCTCCCCGTACGTCGAGGCCCACAGGAGGTGCTCGCCCAGTTGCACCGCCTCGTCCCACAGGGCGGGATTGCGGGTGATCGGCACCCGTACTCCTGGGGTGAGCAACTCCTCTGTGAACTGCTTGGTGAATCCGGCGTGACCGGCGACAGCCGCCACGTACGCGGCCAGGTCGTGCACCGTGACGCGGTCGAGGCCGAGCTCGGTCGCCAGGTGGGCGAGGAGTCGCGGGTGCACGTTGGGGGTGCCGTCCGGATGGAGGATCGGCATGATCTTGCCGCCTCGGCCGTTGAAGTGGTGGGTGTCGGGGAGCAGGGCAGTGGCGACGATGGCCGGGCCGGTCTCGATCTCGTGGGAGGACTGCTGGTTGAGGAAGAGCTGGCCTGGCTGAAGGGCTTCCCAGAGCGTGGGTCGGGCGAAGTCGATCACGCGGCTGTCGGCAATCAACCACTGCCGATCGAAGCTGCGCATGGCGATACGCACCAGGTCAGGTGCCAGCGCCTTCTCGTCCGCGAGTTCCTGGGGGCGCTCGGGCTGTCCGGGCAACGGGGGTCGGCTGTCGTGCAGCGAACGGTCCCTCGTCTCCTTGAACAACTCCGCTTTCTTGGCCGAATCGGACTCGTGGATCAGACGCGCCCAGCGTCGTTTGAGTATCTGCTCGCTCGGAGCGTTCACCCACGACCGGTTGGCCTTCGCTCCCGGACTCCCCCAGAGGAAGAGGTCATCCAGGGCGGGATAGTCCTCCCATCCCGCCTCGGTGACCGGGCGAAAGGGGTGGATGGCGGCTGAGTGTGTGTCCTGCCACCCGTCGTCATCCAGCCGGATCTCCTTGAGCTGGCGGTACTTGACGGCTCGCTTGCCGTGCACGGCGCGGTAGTGGATGCGCGCAGGGCGCTCAGGGTCAGCGTCCTTGCTGCGAACGAAGATGCAGATGGCCAGCGGCTGAGCGACGCCGGGGAAAACCCGGCTGGCCACGTCCGGGCGGTGCCCCTCCGGGGACAGGTCGATGATCCAGCCCTCGTCGCAGGTGCGCCGCAGGTAGTCGCGCATGCCGCGGCCGCCGGGCCCGGTGGTGAAGCCGGAGGGTGTGATGAAGCAGACGACGCCTTGCTGGTCCTGCAGATGGGCGTCGAAGACCTTCCATGTCGCCCAGCGCCAGAAGTAGATGTACAGGTTCTTGAGCACATGCTCGTAGCGGCCGTTACCCGGCCACTTGAAAGCCTCGATGGGGGCGACGCCCTGCGCGGGGGTGCCCTTCTCGATCCAGCCGCCGCGACCCTTGGCCTTGTCGTCGTAGGGCGGGTTGCCGATCGCGACGGTGACCGGCGTTTTGGCCTTCACCTGGTTCGCCCGCTTACGGGACTCCGAGATCACGCCGTACGTCGAGGCAAGGGTTTCCTCGGCCAGGTACGGGTCGTCCAACGTATCGGTGACAAACAGCTTCATGCCGTCCGGTGGCGCAACCGCGTCATGCCGCTTGAGCAGGTCGGAAGCCCGTAGCTCCGCTACGGCGAAGGGCCCCATCTGCAGCTCGAACCCGATCAGGCGCTCCGCTAGGCCGCCTATCGCATCCGGCGTTGCCCCAGGGCCGACGTTCTCCGCTGTCCAAGCGGCGACATGCTCGATGACCGCGTGGAGGAACGTGCCCGTTCCCATCGCCGGATCGACTATACGTACGCTCTCGTCCGCGTATCCGCGCGCGCGTCCCAGGCGGGTACGCAGCACGTCCTCGGTGAGGCGCACCATCTCCTCGACCACTTCGCGCGGGGTGTAGTACGAACCGCTCTTCTGCCGCAGCTTCTCGTCGTACACCTCCAGGAACGACTCGTACAGGTGCAGGTACGCATCCCGCCGGCCCTTGCGAATCGCTACCCAGTCGACCGCGTCGATCACCTGGATGAGGAGGTCGAGACTGACCTCGAAGCTCACCGTGATGTTGTCGGTGAGGAGCTGAAGTGCCTTGCCCATCAGGGCGTGTCCGTCATCCAGGCGCCGGCCGATCTCGTGCAGCCCCACCCCCTTCACGGAGATGCCCTCCGTGCGTGCCAGGAGCAACGCGAAGGTCACCGTCTGCGCGTATCCGTCGGCGAAGGTGGCATCGTCGGCTGTCGGGAAGAGCAGCCTGCGCCAGTCGTTCTTCAGCCCGGTGAACCTCAGCTCCTCGGGTCGCGCGCCCTCTGCCGCGTGCCGTCCCTCATATTCCAGCTGCTCCAGGACCGCCGCGCGCAGCAGGCGGCACAGCGGCGCAGCGCGCCGGACCAGGGTAGAGACATGGCGGATCGGTTCGGGAACCCAGTGCAGGAACGTCTTCAGCAGGCTGTGGAACGCGGCAGGCTCGCGGGCAGCCAGCGAGCGTCCCGCAGCAGCCAGATCGCCGTTGAAGACGACTGGCGAGCCGATCAGTTCTCCAGTACGGAAGAGGCGCCATTCGGTGCCGTTGGTGTAGAGCACGTTCGGCAGGTCGCGCAGCCGCTCCCACTGCTTCTTGTTGCGCCCCGTGAATTTTTCCGGATCGACCGGGTGACCAGGGCGCTTGACCTCGATGTAGCCGACGATGTCGCCGTGTACTTCGACCGCGTAGTCAGGACGCACGCCTACATCACGCAGAGGTGTTTCGGAGTGCCACAGGACCCCGTCCATCGCGTCGTGTCTACCCACCGCCTCCAGGAGGTTCTGCAGCGGCGGACGGATGGCAGCCTCGGGATCGCCCGGGCCGTTCACCATGTCTTTGCATGACGCCCCGAAGGTCGATATGGCTTCCGTAAGCCAGCCGAACTCCTGCTCCTGCGCCACTGCCGCACCCCCGCGCTATCGATCATGACGTGAGGAGTATGTCAGGCATGCCAGCAGGGCGAGAAGGAGGCAACTCCATCCAGATGCAACATACTTGAGAAACGATCACAACAGGCGATCCAGTCATCCACCTCAGCAACCCGATGCGGAAGCCAGTGGGCCTTGGCCGATCACGGCCAAGGCCCACTCGGCTGCAATTGCTACCAGTCGTCCGTGTCGCCGTACTTACCCGGGTTTCGGGCGCGGTCCACAGCCTGTGCGCGAGCCTCGGCGAAGGCCGCCTCGACTGCTGCCTTGTCCGTTCCCCGTACCTGGGCCTCAACCTCCTGGCCCGAGCCGGGGCGCCGGGATGTGTGCCAGGCCGAGGCGCGGTCGGTGTAGCGGTCGGTCTCGAAGTCCTAGGCCGGCACCGACCACTGCTCCGGCAGTTCGGTCGCCGCCCGTTCCCCGCCGGGGAGGAAGACCGCTCGGGCATGGAAGACCACGGTCCGCTCCGGCATACGGTCACGGACGGCGCTCGCGCCGTCGGGGCCCTGGCGTTCCCAGCGCCAGCGGTCCCACTGCTCGACCTCGGCGGTGTGGTCGGGCCAGTCCTCGCTCCACCGGGCGACGACCTCGTCGGCGTGCTCGCGGTGTCCTTCAGGACGCGGCTGGTCAGTTGCTGGTAACGGCGGCTCATGCGGGCGGACTTGCCGGGCTCCCAGCACATCACGGCGTCCACGACCGCGTCGGAGACACCGAGGATGAGCAGGACCGTCGCCGCGGTGTGACAGTTCGACAAACTCGCCGCCCGATACTGGGCTGGACTCCACCTCGCAGCGCTCGCCCTCCGGCTCCGCGAACCTGCCCGATGATCATTACCAGCGGACTGTACTCAGCCCGTTGCCGAGATCCGTCACCTCTGCTCCAGCAAGAACAGCCGGGACGGCACTGAGCCGGTCCGTCCGGAACTGCACTCGGTCCGGGCGCGGACCCATCGGCAGCCGGCCATACAGGACCAGCGCGTCATCGTCCTCGTCCGCTGTTTCGCCGCCCAGATCGAAGAGTAGCGCGACAGTCCTGTCCAACTCCCGCTGGATCAGCCGCTGAACGACATCGGTGGCCTGCTCACGCTCGTTCTCGCTCAACCCGCCGAGCACGAAGGTGAGGACCTGCGTGTCCGGCGCCACGTACCTGACATCGCACACCACGTCCGTATCCGCCGACAGCCAGAACTGCATGCAGAGCGGCCCGACCGACAGGCCAACAAGCTCCAGAATGCGCCCGACAGGCAGCTTTACCTGCTCCCCTACGACGTCCAACAGCATCCCGCAGCCCAGTGTCGGGTGCTCGACGGCCAGCCCGGACTGGTCCAAGTAGTCGGTGACCGAGCGGAACTCGGACTCGTCCATCCGGCCCTCGCGGTACCAGGACAGGTAGGTCTCCAACACCGCTGACACTCCTTGCCTTCATGGCCCGCCACAGAGGAGGCGGATGCCCCGTGACGGGCCGTTCAGAGCGGTCGAGGACAGCAACAGCGACGCAGAGCTGTCGTTGCCCTCCAAGCACATCGTGGTGTCGCCTACCAGCGGTGCCAGACCGCGTTGGGTGCGCCGTCACACATGACGGAGTGGTCATCTCCTGCGACGAAGAACAGGGCACAGGACATGACGTAGTCGCCGGCGCGTTGCGCGCCGATCTCGAGTTGGAAGCCGTCGCAGGAGAGGTCGCCCGTGGGGCTGAACCGTAGGCCGGTGTCGTACTTGAGGGCGTGGGCTTCCATTTCCTGCGCGAGCTGCGAAGGTACCCGGCCGATGAGCCGGATCCCCTCGCAGGTCACCTGCGGGCCGAGGCGTCCGTCGACAAGGACATAGGCCAGCTCTTGGTCCTCATGGAAGTAGCACTCCACCGGCGCCTGGCTCGTGGGGGTGTCCTTCTTGGTGAAGCGCACGGGGTCCCACCCTGGGCTGTATCCGTCATATCGGGTGGTGAAGCCGTGCACGGCCAGGGCCGCGATGACCTCTTCCTGATGCATGTCCATACGCAGCGGCCCCAGGGTCCGCCCAGGGAGGTAGTCCCACTGATCCCGTTCCACATCCGGAAGCACCGGCCATATACCCGTATCCATCACACGATGATCGTCCACCCGGTTCACGACGCGTGCGTCAGGGGCGGCGAGACGACCGGTCGGGACCGCGATAGCCAGTCGTCACGGCGCGACCTCCCTGACACCCACCGACATCGAACACCACGGGCCCGTCCATCCCATGGCACCGCTGAACCATGGGAGGTATACTTGGCTCCACAGTTTATATAAAGGGGTGCACAATGAGTCGGACGGTGATCGACCTCGATGATGAGCTGGTCGCAGACGTAGCCAAGGCCCTGGGGACCAGCACCAAGAAGGAGACGGTCAACACGGCGCTGCGCGAGGTACTGGAGAACAGGCGGCGTGCGCTGGCTTTGACCCGCCTGCGCGCAGCAGCCGACGAAGGCGCGTTCGATCTGACACTCTTCGAGGACAAGCGGAACTACCGACGGTGAACGCCGCTCTCTACCTGATCGACACCAGCGCCCTGGCCCGCTTCATGCAGGGCGACGCGGAGCAGTACGGCTGGGACCAGGCGGCTGCCGCCGGCCTGATCGCCACGTGCCCCATCACGGAGCTGGAGTTCTTCTACAGCGCCCGATCGGCCGCCGACCGGGCACGTGGCATCGAGGACGTCCGGCTGATCTTCGGCTGGGTCCCGGTCGACGACCGGGCCTACGACCGAGCCTGGCAGGTCCAGGAGGCCCTCACCAAACAAGGCAAGCACCGCAGCGCCGGTGCGGTGGATCTCGTCGTCGCCGCGACTGCCGAGTTGCAGGGACTCACCCTCCTGCACTGTGACCACGACTTCGAGTGCATCGCCGCAGTAACCGGCCAACCCCTCCAGTGGTACGGCCCCGAGGGGCGTAAGTAGTCAAGCGGTGGTTGCGGTTCTGGTTGCGTTCGCCCCCGTCCGGGGCCGTCCGCCAGCCAGCATCTCAGCCATTCCTCCGCAGGTCAGGACGGGTACGACCCCTGCCGGACGGGAGTACGAACATGTGGAAAGCATGTTGGGGGCAACCCCTCACGAGTTCGGATCCCGTATCCTCCGCCAGTGCCTCACCGGGCACTAACGTCGAAGGCCCCGACCGGGAAACCGGTCGGGGCCTTCGACGTTCCTGGTTGCAGTTCTGGTTGCACTTATATCTGGCATTTCACCTATGTCACCTAGATGCACGCCGGCCTCCGGGGTGGCACGCCACCCGCCCAGACTCTCCGGCGCGGGTACCCGGCGCCTCCCCAGCCCGTGGGGGCCGCCGGGGGCCGACCCGCTCCCGAAGCCCCGCAACCCCGCAGACGACGCGGCGGTCCGTGCGGGGCCGGTGTGGGCTCCGCTCGCCGCATCACGTGCCGTCTGTCCAGTACCGCTGAAGACGGGCCACGGCATCCTCCTTGGTCAGCTCGGAGACCGCCGCCTCCGAGAGACCGACCCGGTGGATCAGCAGATAGACCAGATCCGCCGGCAGTGACTCCTTCGGCGCGGGCAGTGCTCCCCGATCGGGGAGCCTGCCGTCGATCACGCAACCCCAGAACTCGTTTTCGGCGACATCCAGTTGATCGCGAAGGATGTGGCTCCACATCGCGGCACCGTAGACCGTGCGATCGACCGGGTGTGAGATGCGGGTCCGCAGGATGCGTCCGTCATGCAGAGCCAGCTCGTAGGTGACGTGACGCGTACCTGTACGCCCACGAGCGTCCCGCACTCGCTCCCACCCCTCGACGACACAGAGCCGGTCATGCCGCTCACGGTCTGGCTGCGGTCGACTCACCGCTGCGCCCCCACCAGCCAGTCAGCCAGCTGACGGTCGTCACTCAAGGCAATCAGCTGCACCAGACCCCAGTTGTCCTGGTGATTGGGGGCCAACCGCAGCCGCTCCTGCCAGTCGTCGGCATACTCCCGCAGAGCGTCGACCATCTCGTTCACGGCCTCGTCGAAGCTGGATGCATCGGCCGCGACAGGGAGCCCTGGGATGAAGATCGCCCACCCGTCCGCTTCCGCGACGACCTCAGCCTTGGATGGGCATACCGAGGACAGGTACCGGCGAAGTCGTTCAACATCCACGACCGCAGCGCGCCCGGCCGCTCGACGCACGGTCGCGACCCGCCCCTCGCCCGCGGCGTCGAGGAGCTCTTTCAGGTGCGTACGCGCTTCGGTGTAGTTCTCGTAGTGCACCGCGGACATGGCGACCTCCGTTGGGGCTCCAGAGGACCAGAGTGCTCCTACGCGATAAGTACGTAAAGTACGTGGAGTACTTATCCTGCCCTGCTCACGCCTATGAGCAGCGTCGGAGCACTATGGATCACTATGGATACGGACTACTGGGCAGTGCTTGCGGACTGGGAACGGGAGCGGTGGGCGTACGTCCCCCACCAGGGCGTTGGACCGCTGAGCTTCGGGGTCGATCGCCATGAAGCCGTCACGGTCATGGCGGGGCACGACTTCGCCGCCGAGGAGAGCGAGATCGAACGCTGGAGCCCTGAGCGCGCCCAGTGGCGCGTCCGGTTTCGCAGGGCCGAGGCGGTCGGGCAGCGGCCGGCCGTGACGTGTTATTTCGTCGAAGGCGTGGGCCTGACCTGTGTGCTTGTTGACGGATTGCGTGGTCCCCAGGTCACCTGCGAGGGGATCCGGCTGATCGGACGCGTTCCGTCGGAGCTGGACGCGGAGATGGAGGCGCACGCACTGGAGCGCGGCTTGGGCATCCGCTTCTCCCCTACCGGTGACCTGGGCTGGCCCGAGTTCGAATTCGATCGCGGTGCGCAGCGCGCCGGCGATGCTGTCGTGAGCTGGGCATCGTTCTGCCACGGAGGGGAGATCGCAGGGACCTCCTGGGACATCGCCCCGGCAGAGGTATGGCGCTATTGGTAGGTCGCCCCGGATCCGCCGCGGGGTCTCAGTCCTGGTCTCGTTCACCTCCGTCCGCCGCTGTCCGCACAGCGGGACCCTCGGGTTCCCCGTCGTCCCAGGCGGCACTGTCGGGATTCCAGAAGCCCTCGCAACGGCAGCCGGAAAGGATTTCGACTCCTTGGACGAGGCTGCGGGGGTCATCGAGGTTGAAGGAGAAGAAGTCCCCCAGATCCCGCCCCGCCGCTCGGCGCAGCTCGACGAGCGCCGTCGGCAGGCCATCCGCCAGCTCGACCAGATCGACGTCGGCAAAGTGGCGCGCCTGCCGCAGACGCGCGAGCATCGAGATGCCGCCCTTGAGAATCCACCGGTGTGCGTCCCCGGATGCGAAGCAGCGGGCCAGGAGGCGGTCGTAGGCGAACTGCCGTCGTAGTTGGGCGTGCGTGGAAGGGGCTGTCGACGGACAGCGCCTTGAAGCGTGCGGTGAGCGCCGACTCGAAGGCCCGGGGGGTGTCGTACGGAAACGATGAGTCCGTTGCCGTCATGACGTCCTCCCGGTGGCCGATGCCATGAGGTGGTTGAGCAGTACGGCCCCACTCTCACCGGAGAGGCCGTAGGCGGCCGCATACGGCGCCATCGCGCGGGAGAGCTGGGCGCGGGTGGCGAGTCGCCGGTCCAGCAGGTCGGCGATCACCTGGCTGATGTGCTCACCGTCATGCCGGTCGGCAAGCAGATCCCGCACCAGGCGCGGGGGACGGGTGACCGGCAGCTGATCCAGCCAATCCACCTCGGTGTCCGCGAGGTTTGCCGTGTGCAGGGAGACGTCATCCCGCCGGGTGCGCCTACGCACCGGCACGGTGAACTCGTGGGGCTCCGGCTCGAAGTCCCCCACTCCGTAGAGGACCGCCGCGCTGCGATGCGACAGCACTCCCTCGGAGACCTCCCGGTCCTCCGCAGCCTTCCCGGGCGCGAGTTGCAGCCAGGCGATCCGCACCGCCAGATGCTCGGCCGCGGGGGCGCCGGCGAGCCGGTAGACCCCGAAGCCGACGGCCTCCAGGGCCCCGTCGGACACCAGTCTGTGCAGCTCCCATCGCCGTACCTCCTGCGACATCGCCTGCCGCGACGTGACCAGGCCCCACTGGTACTGGGAGACCTCGGAGAGACGCCCGAAAGCTTCGCTTCTCATGGCTCGGCTGGTGCATATATGCAACAGCCGAGCCAGCACATCATCCCGGACCACTGGCCCGGGTGACGACTTCGGCGGTTCCGCGCCCTGCCGCGGAGCAGCTGAGACTGCGCGCCTCTGGTCCCGGTTCTTCGGTCTCGTTCGCTACCCCCCACAAGGGTCCACAGATCCTGTCCTGGGTGAGACTGTTCCAGCCCAGGTCAGGACGATGGGCCCCACTGGGGGCCGGCGTTGGAGCGTCATACGAGCTGGATGGCCAGTGAACCCGCGAGGAGGAGGCCGAGGCCGGAGAGGCGGGGGGCTGTCAGGAGGCGTTCGGGGAGGCGGAAGAGGCCGCGGTGGTCGATCAGGGCGGAGGTCAGCTGCTGGCCCGTCACCGTGAGCGCCACGGTGACCGCGGCTCCGATCTCGGGGATGAGGAGGAAGGTGCCGGTGACGTAGCCGGCCGCGCAGGCTCCGCCGAGCCAGCCCCACCACGGCATCGACCTCAGCGGGGCGAGCCGCGGTCTGGGGGTCTTGCCGGTCAGGCGCAGGGCCAGCAGGACGGCCGCGATGGCGAGGGTGGCCACCGTGAAGCTGAACGCCGCCACCGTGAGCGGGGCCTGCAGTCCGTTCCGCAGCTTGGCGTTGATCGCGCCCTGGACCGGCAGGAGCGCGCCGGCGACAACGCCCAGCGTGATCCAGCCGGTTCGTCCCGCGCCGGACATCGCGGGTGCGCCGGGGGGTGCCGCCGCCTGCTGGCCCTTGATGATCACGATGATGCCGGCGAGTACGGCGAGGGCCCCCAGCGCGATGCCGGGGCTCAGCCCCCTCCGCTCAAGGCCGAGGAGTCCGCCCAGGTCCAAGGCCAGGGAGGCGAACATCTGCCCCGTGACGAACAGCCCCACTGACGCCAGCGCCCCCAGCCTGGGGAAGAGGAGGATGCCGCTGGTGATGTAGAGCGGGCTGGCCAGACCGCCGAGCAGGTGCCACCACTCGACGTCGGGCAGCCTCCCCAGCGCCCCGAGCGTCCCCGTCGCCGCCGCTAGCAGCGCCAACAGGGCTGTCGCGACCCCGAGTTGCACCGTCGAGGCGCCGTAGGGCGTGCCCACGGCCTTGTTCAGTTGCAGGTTCACCGACGCCTGGACGGCCAGCAGGCATCCGATCAGGAGGGCCGCGGCGAGCAGCGCAGCGTTCATCTCGCACTCCAACACATCAAGTGGACACTTGTCTCACTTAAGATAGCCCCCCGGACCTCAAACGGACAAGGTGTCCACATAAGGGAGTTGGACGTAAGGTGACCCCATGAGCAACGGCGACGAGAACCCCGCCCCGATCGCCCCGCCCCCCGGCGACCTCCAGGCCGCCACCGCCCCCCGCCAGCGCGCGGACGCCGTCCGCAACCGCGCCCGGATCCTCGCCGCCGCGGAACGGGTCTTCGCCGAGCACGACCCGCGCTCCGTGACCATGCAGCAGATCGCCAAGGCCGCGGGCGTCGGCCGCGCGACGCTCTACCGCGGCTTCCCCGACCCGCCCGCCATCGCCACCGCCCTGCTCGACGAGCACGAGCGGCACCTCCAGGGCCGCATGATCTACGGCCCGCCCCCGCTGGGCCCCGGTGCGCCGCCCGCCGAACGGCTGGCGGCCTTCTACGCCGCCATGCTGGACCTGCTCGAACAGCACCTGCCGCTCGCGCTGGGCGCGGAGACGGGACCCGCCCGCTACACCACCGGCGCCTACGCTTTCTGGCGCCTGCACGTACGCACCCTGCTCGCCGCCGGCGGCGTCGACGACCCGGACGCCCTCGCCGACACCGCCCTGGCCCCGCTGGCACCGGAGCTCTACCACCACCAGCGCCACGCCCAGGGCATCCCGCCCGAGCGCATCGCCGCGTCCCTCGCCCTGCTCGCCCGCGCGCTGCTGCGCCCCGGGAGGACCTGACCCCTCGCCGGTCCGGGGCGGGTGCGCTACCCCGCGAGGTTGCCGGCCGTGATGCCGACGAAGAACAGGATGACGATCTCGCTGACGACCCACGAGTGCGTGTTCATCCAGTCGCGGACCTTCGGCAGGAACTCCTGCCCCCGGCGGCCGAACAGCAGGAGCAGGAGCACGGGCAGCGCCAGGAACAGCAGGGTGAGCAGGACGAAGGGCAGCAGGTGCCACCACGGGTCGTCGTGGCTCGCCAGATAGGCGCCGACGGCCCACGAGGTGAGGATGTCGGTCGGGAACAGGCTCAGCAGCAGGAAGCCGAGCCGGAACGAGAACCTCGGGCTCGCCGTCGCCAGCTTGCCCATCCAGGCCGGCGGCTTCGAGTCCTTGCGCTTGAGGAAGGTGTAGAGCGCCGCGGCGGCCAGCAGGACCAGGATCGCGATGCTCATGGCGTCGTTCGACGCCCCCGCCTTGGAGACGCCCGAACCCACGAAGTACGCGATCGTGACGACCAGGGTGACGGCCAGAGCCGCACCGGCGAGGTACGCGGCCGAGTTGCGGCGCCAGTTCTCGCTCGTCGCGAGGAAGACCGCGCTGAGGATCTGCGGACCGGCGATCATCACGAACGCCATCGGAAGGATCTTCACCAGGTCCACGACCGAGCCGCCTTCCAGGAGTTTTCCGCTGTCCCGTCGACGCTAGCCGCGCGGGCGACGGACCGCCCAGTCCCGCTCGGCCGAACGTGGCGCACCGCTGCCGGGCCCGTCGGCGTACCGCCCGCCCCGGGGCGGGCGGCGGGTCCTTCGGCGTCACCGCGGGTCTCGTCCGGGTCTCGTAGTGGACACGGAGGGCCGCAGGAGGGGCCCGGCGGGCGCATACTGGAGGCAATGTCAAAGCCATCCGCGCCGAAGCGCCACTTGCCCACCAGTCCCTTCAAGGCCCCGGTGACGCCGCCCCCCAAGCTGTTCGCCGTGGGCGACAAGGTCACACACGACATGTACGGACTCGGCCGAGTGATCGACGTCGAGGACGGGATCGCGGTGTTCGTCGACTTCGGTTCGACGCGTGAGCGGATCCTGAGCCCGTACAGCAAGATGAGCAAGCTGTAGGAGCCGCCGTGCCCGGTCGCGGGCACCGCGGGTCCCTCCTGACCCTCTGGCGAACGGAAGCCCTCCCATCGACCTGACCTCGCTGTTCTCCGCTCCGGAAGGAACGCCCCGCTCCTCCGGCGCGGCCTCGCCGCCGGCGACGACGACCCCCTTCCAGGCTCCGGACTTCGGGGAGGACGAGACCTTCCTGAGCGAGGATGCGCAGGCATCCTTCCCGGGCTTCCCGGATTCACCGGATTCACCGGACTTCCCGGACTTCCCGGACACGGGTACGGCGCTGCGCCGGGCGCGCTAGCGGGTCCGCCCCGGGCGGCGGCCTCACGGCGGCCGGGCGGCGCGGATGGACCAAGGGCCCCGACCGGTGCGCCGGCCGGGGCCCTCGCATGCGCATCCCCGGCCGGGAGTGCGCCGGCCCGGCTCGCCCGGCCTGGGGAAGGATCTCCGCGGCCACCCCTGCCACTACTGTGAGAGCGCCCTGACTGCCGATCCGGAAAGGGGCAGCATGTCCGACTGGCGCTCGCGTACGCTCCGGCCCGCCAAGCGGCCCGCCCACGGGCCCGCCGAGAACGGCGAGGCCGTCCCCGAGCACGAGATGGAGCCCCGGACCGCGCCCGAGCCGCCCCGCGCCGAGTCCAGCGTGGTCGACGCCGCGCTCTACCGCGACGGGGTGCGGATCGAGTCGCCGGCCACGCTCGCCGAGGCGTACCGCTCGCTGCCGCGCGAGCCGGACGGCACCATGGGCTGGATCGGCCTCTACCGGCCGACCGAGGAGCAGCTCCTCGACGCCGCCGAGGCGTTCGGGCTGCACGAGCTGGCCGTCGAGGACGCGGTCGTCGCCCACCAGCGGCCCAAGCTGGAGCGCTACGACGACACGCTGTTCGCGGTGCTGCGCCCCGCGCGCTATCTGGACGACGTGGAGGAGGTCGACTTCGGCGAGATCCACGTCTTCGTCGGCCCCGGTTTCGTCCTCACCCTCCGGCACAGCCAGTCCCCGGACCTGGGCCGGGTGCGCCAGCGGCTGGAGGCCGACCCCGAGCTGCTGGCGCTGGGTCCGGAGGCGGTGCTGTACGCCATCCTGGACTCCGTCGTGGACGGCTACGCCCCCGTGATCGCCGGGCTGCAGAACGACATCGACGAGATCGAGACGCAGGTCTTCAGCGGCGACCCGGGCGCCTCGCGCCGTATCTACGAACTCTCGCGCGAGGTCGTGGAGTTCCAGCGCGCCACCCGGCCGCTGCTGGACATCCTCGCCGGGCTGCAGGCCGGCTTCGAGAAGTACGGCACGGACGAGGAGCTGCAGCGCTATCTGCGCGACGTCGCCGACCACGCCACCACGGTGGTCGAGCGCGTGGGCGGCTTCCGCCAGGCGCTCACCGACATGCTGCAGGTGAACGCGACGCTGGTGACGCAGGCGCAGAACGAGGAGATGAAGGCGCTGGCGAAGGCGTCCAACGCGCAGAACGACGAGATCAAGAAGATCTCCTCCTGGGCGGCGATCCTCTTCGCGCCGACGCTGATCGGCACCGTCTACGGCATGAACTTCGACCATATGCCGGAGCTGCACTGGCAGTTGGGCTATCCGTTCGCCATCCTGCTGATGGCGGCGGTGTGCGCGATCCTCTACCTGGTCTTCAAACGGCGCGACTGGCTGTGAGGGGGCGCCGCGGGGGCCGGACCGGACCTCGTGGAGTGCTGCGATCACGTCTCGATCCGGGGGCTCGCTGGATCGCGTTCCCTTTGCTCGGTCATACTTTCGGGTTTGGGCGGCCGGGTGCGGTGGGTGTCGGCCGATGGGACTACGTCAGCGGGGGTTTCGATGGCCGACCTGCATGTCACCGCGGAGCGGCTCGCCGCCGTTCTGTGGCGGGAGCACACTCTTTATCGCGAGCGTGACGGCGGTGTCGTCATCCGTGCGCCGCATATCGGGCGGTGGATCAGTCTGCGGGTGCGGGGGCGTGACACCGTCCAGGTGCGGGCCGGGCGGCTGCTCGACGGGGGGACGACCGCGCCCGCGCGGGCCGAGGGCATCGCGCGGGTCGGGGAGGACGTGTCCGAACTGGCCGCCCTCTGCCGGAGGTTGCTCGCCGAGGCCACGCAGGACGCCGCCGTGCCGCGCCCGGCGTATCCCTCGGCGGGCGCGGAACGGCGGCGGTGGTGGCGGCTCGGGCGGTCCCGCTGAGGGGCGCCCCCGCAACCCCGCCTCGGTGAGACCGCGCGGGACGCTGCTCCCCGCACCGCCTCGGTGAGACCGCGCGGGGCGCCCCCCGTACCCCCTCAGTGGCCGCGTGCCACCCACGCCTCGTAGTCGGCAAACTCCGCGCCGATCGTCGTCTCCTCGCCGTGGCCCGGCAGTACGCGGGTGTGGGCGGGCAGCGTCAGTACGCGCTCGCGGAGTGAGTCGAGGATCGTCGGGAACGAGGAGAACGAGCGGCCCGTCGCCCCCGGCCCGCCCCGGAAGAGCGTGTCGCCGGAGAAGAGCGTGTCCAGGGCCGGGGCGTAGAGGCAGACCGCGCCCGGGGCGTGGCCCGGGGTGTGCAGGACGCGCAGCTCGACGCCGCCCGCCGTCAGCACGTCGCCGTCGGCCAGTTCGCGGTCGGGGGCGCGGCCCGGGTGGACCGTGTCCCACAGCATCCGGTCGCCCGGGTGCAGGTGCACCGGCGCGCCGAAGCGGTCGGCCAGCGCCACCGCCGCGTTGACGTGGTCGTTGTGGCCGTGCGTGCAGACGATCCCGGCCAGGGTGCGGTCGCCGACCGCCTCCGCGATGGCGTCGGCGTCGTGCGCGGCGTCCACCACCACGACCTCGCGCTCGTCGCCGATCAGCCAGACGTTGTTGTCGACGTCGAAGTCCTGGCCGTCCAGGGAGAAGACGCCCGAGGTGACGAGGTGTTCGATGCTCACAGCTCCACCACCGTACGCAGCACGTCGCCGCGGTGCATCCGGGCGAACGCCTCCTCCACCCCGTCCAGCCCCACCGTCCCGGTGACGAAGGCGTCCAGGGGCAGGCGGCCCTGGAGGTGGAGGTCGATCAGTACGGGGAAGTCGCGCGAGGGCAGGCAGTCGCCGTACCAGGAGGACTTCAGCGCGCCGCCGCGGCCGAAGACGTCCAGCAGCGGCAGCTCCACCTTCATCTCGGGGGTGGGCACTCCGACGAGGACGACCGTCCCGGCCAGGTCGCGTGCGTAGAACGCCTGCTGGTACGTCTCCGGGCGCCCGACGGCCTCGATCACCACATCGGCGCCGTGCCCGCCGGTGAGCTCCCGGACGGCCTCGACGGGGTCCTGCGTACGGGAGTTGACGGTGTGGGTGGCGCCCAGCGTGCGGGCGAGGGCCAGCTTGTCGTCGTCGATGTCGACGGCGATGATCCGGCCCGCGCCGGCCAGCTTCGCGCCCGCCACGGCGGCGCAGCCCACGCCGCCGCAGCCGATCACGGCGACGCTGTCGCCGCGGCCCACCCCGCCGGTGTTCACGGCCGCGCCCAGTCCGGCCATGACGCCGCAGCCGAGCAGGCCGGCCGCCGCGGGGGAGGCGGCGGGGTCGACCTTGGTGCACTGGCCGGCCGCCACCAGGGTCTTCTCGGCGAACGCGCCGATGCCCAGCGCGGGCGTCAGCTCCGTACCGTCGGTGAGGGTCATGCGCTGCTTCGCGTTGTGGGTGTCGAAGCAGTACCAGGGCCGCCCGCGCGTGCAGGCCCGGCACCGTCCGCACACCGCACGCCAGTTGAGGACGACGAAGTCGCCCGGCGCCACCTCGGTGACCCCCTCGCCCACCGACTCCACCACGCCGGCGGCCTCGTGGCCGAGCAGGAAGGGGAAGTCGTCGCTGATGCCGCCCTCGCGGTAGTGCAGGTCGGTGTGGCACACGCCGCACGCCTGGACCTCCACCACCACCTCCCCGGGCCCGGGGTCCGGCACGACGATCGTCACGGTCTCCACCGGCTCGCCCTTGGCGCGGGCGATGACGGCTCGTACTTCCTGGGGCATGGGCGGGGGCCTTTCGCTCGGGGCGCGCGGGCGGGTGTGCGGACTGCGGGCGCGCGTCACCGGGCCCACGGTAGCGGCCGCGCGCCTGCGGGGCCGTGCCGATCGGCCCGCAGCCCGACTCCCGTACGGCAGAGGGGATTCGGCAGCGTGGACCGAGCGGTGCGCAAGCGCTTGCCACCCCCCTCCCCCTCTGCTTGACTCCGCCCCATCGGATCACGGCCGACCGGGGAGGCCCCATGGAACTCACGCGCAGGCGTCTGCTCTCCCTGCTGTCGGCCGCCGGGCTGCTCGCCGTCGTGCCGCCGCGGTTCGCCACCGCCGCCGAGGGCGCCGCCGGGAGCGGGGCCGTGCTCGCCAACACCGTCGCCGTGCTCGCCGGGACCGCGCAGTCCAACGCGCGGGCGGAGGTCGCCGGGAAGCTGGCCGCCGTCGAGAAGGGCGCCCGCAGCGCCCTGGCCGCGATGGACCGGGCCGGGAGCGGCGAGGTCTTCGCGGGGCTGCCGCTGGGCAGCAGCGACGTCAACCTCACCACCACCTACCGCCAGCTCCACGACATCGCGCTGGCCACCCGTGTCCCCGGGGGCGCGCCGGACCTGGTCGGCAACGCCGCCGTCCAGACCCGGGTGCTGGAGCGGCTCGACTGGCTGCACGGGCACGTCTACGGGGACCAGGCGGCCGGCTACTACGGCAACTGGTTCAACTGGGAGATCGGCATCCCCACCAGCGCCACGCGGACCCTCGTGCTGCTGGCCGATCAACTGGCTGCGTACAACGCCCAGTTGCTTCCCACCTACGTGGCCACCATGGACGCCTACCTCCGCAACGGCAGGGACGGCGACGTCGACCTCGACTCGCGCTTCCACACCGGCGCCAACCTCGCCGACATCACCACCAACCGCATCCTCCAGGGCGCCCTGCTCGGCGCCGACGGCGAGGACCGCGTCCGCAAGGCGCTCACCGACCAGCTGACCGTCTTCGTCACCATCGACCCCTACCACCTCCAGCACGGCAACACCGACGGCCACTACGCCGACGGCTCCTTCGTCCAGCACCACTCCGTCGCCTACACCGGCAGCTACGGAAAGGCGCTGCTGACCCGCGTCGTCCAGACGCTCAAGTTCCTTGACGGCAGCGGCTATCTGGACGCCGCCGCGCTCGTCCCCGTGGTGCGGCGCTGGGTGCGCGAGGGCTTCGCACCGCTGGTCTTCGAGGGCTGGATGATGGAGATCGTCAAGGGGCGCGCCGTCTCCCGTACGACCACGGGCTACCAGGACGTCGCGGTGGTCGTCGAGGCCGTCGTGGACCTCGCCGGGCACTCCGAGGGCGAGGAGGCGGCGGCGCTCCAGGGCTGGGTGAAGTTCGTACGCGCCAACTCCCGGGCCCCACTGGACCCTTCGTCCTTCACCTCGCCGCTCAGCATCGTGCGCTACGCCGACATCCTCGCCGACGACACCGTCCCGGCCGCCGACCTCGGCGCCCCCGCCCGCAGCCTCGCCTTCAACGCGATGGACAGGACCGTGCACCGGCGCCCCGGCTGGGCCTTCGCGCTGGCGCGCAGCTCGGAGCGGATCAGCAGGTACGAGTACATGAGCGGCGAGAACCTGCGGCCCTGGTTCCAGGGCGACGGCGCCCACTACCTCTACCTCGCCGGCCAGGACCAGACCCAGGCGTACGGCGTCGACTACTACACCGCCGTCTCCCCCTACGCCCTCGCCGGCGTCACCGCCCCGGTCGAACAGCGGCGCACCGTACCGGAGTTGTACGGGACGGCCTGGTACGACAACCCCGGCCACCCGCTCGACTTCACCGCCTCCTCCACCTCGCAGAACACCTACGTCTACTTCCCGCGCGGCACCAACCGCCACTCCGGCGGCGTCACCCTCGACGCCTACGGCGCCGCCTCGATGGTGCAGTCCGACGACGTGGCCTGGGCCCGGCGCGACCTCCTGCCCGCCGACTTCCAGGTCTACCGCAACGCCACCGCCACCAAGTCCTGGTTCCTCCTCGACGAGGAGATCGTCGTCCTCGCGGCGGGGGTCGGCGACGCGGCAGGCCGCGCCGTCACCACCGCCGTCGACGCCCGTATCGCCGCCCCCACCGACCAGGTGGCCGTCACCGGCGCCCTCCCCGACGGCACCCCCTGGCCAGGACCGTCGGACAGCGCGCAGCACCCCCGCTGGCTGCGCTACGCCAACGCCACCCAGCGCACCGCCGTCGGCTACCTCTTCCTCTCCGGGCAGCCGGTGCGCGTCGAGGACGCCGTGGTCACCCGCAGCCGCCGCCTGGTACGCACCGCCAACCCCGACACCCCCGTCACCCGCCGCGTCCTGGGCCTGGCCCTCGACCAGCCGGCCGGGGCGCCCCCGGCCGCGTACGCCTACGCCCTGGTCCCGGGCGCCGGCGAGGCGCGGCTGCGCGCGTACGGGCCCGCGCACGGGGACGGCCCGCTGACCGTGCTGTCCAACACGGTGCGGCTGCAGGCGGTGAAGCACACGGGCCTGGGCCTGATTGGCGCCCAGTCCTTCGCCCCCGGCCGCCACGAGGCCGCCGGGATCTCGCTGGACGGACCGGCCTCGGTGCTGGTGCGCGAGGCGCGGGGGCGTACGACCGTCGCCGCCGCCGACCCGACGACGGACCGCGCCGAGCTGGCCGTGCTGCTGCGCGGCCGGTGGCTGGACGCGGTGTCGGCGGACGCGGGGGTGCGGGTGGAGCGGACCCGCGAGGGGACGCGGCTGGTCTTCGACGTGCGGGAGGCGTACGGGCGCAGCCTGCGGGCGGTGCTGGACTGAGCTGCGCCCTTACGGGGGGGTTGCCCGGGTCCGTACCCCTGGTGGTGCGATGCTGGACGCTGCCCCTGGCGCCGCGCCGCGCCCGCCGGACCGACGCACGCACAGCACAGAAGGCACCACCCCATGCACCTCGACCTCGTGGCGATCCTCACCGCCTTCGGGCTGATCTTCCTCGCCGAACTGCCCGACAAGACCATGTTCGCCTCGCTGGCGATGGGCACCCGGATGCGCCCGCTGTACGTCTGGTTCGGCACCTCGGCGGCGTTCGTCGTGCACGTCGCGATCGCGGTCGGCGCGGGCAGCCTCATCTCGCTGATGCCCGGCTGGATCGTGAAGCTGGTCTCGGCGGTGCTCTTCGCGCTGGGCGCGCTCTGGCTGCTGAAGGGCGGGGACGACGAGGCGGCGGACGAGGCGGCCGAGGGCGCGGGATCGCGTCAGGTCACCGGTTTCTGGCCGGTGTTCACCACCGCCTTCATGGCGGTCTTCATCAGCGAGTGGGGCGATCTGACGCAGATCACCACGGCCAACCTCGCCTCCCGGGGCCAGCCCTGGTCCACGGCGATCGGCGCGGCGGCGGCGCTGATGAGCGTCTCGGCGCTGGCGCTGCTCGCGGGGCGCTTCATCGCGGGGCGCGTACCGCTGCGTACGGTCCAGCGGATCGGCGCGGCGTGCATGGGGGCGCTGGCGGTGTGGTCGCTGGTGGAGGTCTTCACGGGGTGACGGGCCGGCGGGCGCGTGCATGCACCTGCCAACGAATTCGTGCGCGGAGTATTGCCCTGGACGTAACCGGTCAGTAACTTCGCTGTGACGTCAGCCCCACCGCACCAGCGCGCGAACCACCTGCTCCAGCACGGCCGTTGTACGGACCTCCCCCACCTCCGTCGGCTCCGAGGAGTTCCCGATGCCCTCTCGCGTACGTGCCCTGACCGCCGCCGCCGTGGCGACCGCGACCGCCGCCCTGTGCCTGGCGGTCCCCTCCGCCGCCCACGCCGCCGACCCGCTGGACTACACCGCCCTCGGCGACAGCTACAGCGCCGGCTCCGGCGTCCTCCCGCTGGACCCGGACGCCTCGCTGCTATGCCTGCGCACCAGCCGCAACTACCCGCACGTCATCGCCGCCCGCACCGGCGCCTCCCTCACGGACGCCACCTGCGGGGCCGCGCAGACCCGCCACTTCACGACCTCCCAGTACCCGGGCGTGGCACCGCAGCTGGACGCGGTGGACGCCGGCACCGACCTGGTCACCCTCACCATCGGCGGCAACGACAACAACACCTTCATCGGCGCCATCCTGGCCTGCGGCACGGTCGGCGTGCTGACCCTGGGCCACGGCAGCCCCTGCAAGGACCTCAACGGCGACACGTTCAAGAACCAGATCACCGCCGGCACCCTGCCCGCCCTGAAGGAGTCGCTGCGCGCGATCCGGGCCAAGGCACCCAACGCCCGGGTCGCCATCCTGGGCTACCCGTGGATCATGCCCGCCTCCTACGACTGGACCTGCTACGCCAAGATGCCCATCGCCCGCGGCGACGTGCCCTACCTGCGCGACCTCCAGGCCCATCTGAACGCCGCCGTCGCCCGGGCCGCCGCCGAGACGGGCGCGGTGTTCGTGGACCTGGCCGCCGCCTCCGAGGGCCGCGACGCCTGCGCGCCGTGGGGCAAGCGGTGGATCGAGCCGGTGCTCTTCGGCACCAACGTCGTCCCCGTCCACCCCAACGCGGCCGGTGAGGCGGCGATGGCGGACGAGGCGATGAAGGTGCTCGGGCTCTGAGAGCGGTCGGTACGACGGGAGGGGGGCGGCCCGCACGGGCCGCCCCCCTCCCGCTCATCCCCCGTGGTCACGCCGCCAGTTCGTGCGCCGCCCGCGCCGCGATCCGCCGCCCCAGGGCCGCCGTCGCCAGCGCCGTTCCCGCGCCGCCCACCAGCGCGGTCCACCAGAGCACCGAGGGGCCGGCGGTGGTGTAGAGCGCCACTCCGCCGGTCAGCGCGGTGAAGCGGGCCACGCCCCACACCCACTGGAAGGCGCCCTGGTAGCGGCCCCGGGCGTGCGCCGGCGCCAGCGAGGCCACCACGCTCGCGGCGATCCCGGCGACCACCACCTCGCCCAGCGACCAGACCACGACCGAGACCGTGTAGCCCGCCACGCCGTCCGCCAGACCGGTCAGCGCCACCCCGGCGGCGATCAGCACCCCGCCGGCCGCCTGGACGTACATCGGGGGCAGCGGGGCGAGCAGTGAGGTGGTGAAGGGCTGCAGGGCGACCACGAGGACCGCGTTGACCGCCGCCATCGCGCCGTACACGGCCGGGGAGAGGCCCGAGTCGTGGACGGCCAGCGGGAGGGCGACCTCGGTGAGCGAGTAGACGAAGAGCTGCACGCCCAGCAGCGGCAGCAGGACCAGCATCAGCCGGTCGCGCAGCACGACCCCGTAGCCCGCCCCACCGCCCGACTCGGCCTCGGCGCGCGGGGGTTCGCTGATGCGCACCGCCACGATCCCGGCGAAGAGGAGCATCGTCGCCGCGTCCACCGCGAAGAGCAGCCAGTACCCCTGGGCGGCGAGGAAGCCGCCCAGCACACCGGCCACGGCGGTGCCGATGTTCACCCCCCAGCCGAAGAGGGCGTAGGCGCGGCGCCGGGCCTCCCCGCTCACGCTGTCGGCCATCAGCGCGGCCGAGGCCGGACCGGCCAGCGAGCCCGCCGCGCTCACCGCGAACGCCGCCGCCGCCATCGACGCGACACCCGGCGCGAGGAAGAGCGCGCCCTGCGCGGCGGCGGCGCCGACCAGGCCGGTGAGCATCGTCGGGCGGCGGCCGAGTCGGTCGGCGAGCAGGCCGCCCAGGGCCGGGCCGAGCAGGTTGCCCGCGCCCAGCGCGCCCAGCACGACGGTGGTCGAGACGCCGGTCACGCCACGGTCGGCGAGGAAGAAGACGAGGAAGGGGGTCACCAGGTAGCCGAGCCGGTTGACGATGGTTCCGGCGAAGAGGGTCCAGACGGTCGCGGGCAGTGCGCGGTAGGAGGTGAGCATGTCCGTAAGAGTGATCCCTGGACCCGCCTGTGTTCGATTGATTAAGCTGGGGCCGAATCCAATGGGGTCGAATCCAACAGGGCCGAATCCAACGAGGGGGATCAGATGGACACCGAACTCGGCTTCTCCGCCGCCGACATGGCCCGTATCCGCTTCGCCGTCTCCCCCATGTGGGAGGTGCTGACCAGCTTCCGCCTGCTCACCGGCACGGACCGGCTGCCTGTGCACCGACGCTGGGCCGATCCGGTACGGGCCCGGCTGGCGGAGTCCGGCCTCGACCGGGGCTGGCTGGCCCTCCTCGCCCCGGCCGGCAGCTACGCCGCCGACCTGCTCACGCCGGCGCCGCAGACCTCCTTCCCCACCCTGGCGGCGGAGCTGGCGGCCGTTCGCGCCACCCAACCAGCGCAGGTGCGCCGCGAGTTGGGCATCCTCGCCGAATGGACTCCGGGGGTGGAGCGCACCGCGCGCTTCCGACTGCTGCACGCGGAGCCGTCGGCCGTACTGGAGAAGGTCACCGCCGAGATCGAGGCGTACTGGCAACTGGCCCTCGCCCCCTACTGGTCGCGCGTCCACGCCCTGCTGGAGGCCGACCTCTTCCACCGCGCCCGCCAGGCCGCCGAGCACGGCACCGGGCGGGTGCTGGGCGAGCTGCACGACTCGGTGAGCTGGGACGACGGCTCGCTGCGGCTGGTGCACCGGCACTGCGCGATGCCGCGCGGCGAGGACGGCTCCGGGCTCGTCCTGATCCCCACCGCCTTCGCCTGGTCGCGCGTCCTGACCGTCTCCGGCGCCCCCGGACCGCCCCAACTCGCCTATCCGGCACGCGGGATCGGCACCCTCTGGGAGCGGCGCCCCTGCGCGGTCGACGCGGTCGCCGGCGTCCTGGGCCGCTCGCGGGCGCTGCTGCTGGAGGAATTGGACACCCCGTCCTCCACCTCGCAGCTCGCCGGGCGCTTCGGCCTCTCGCCGGCCGGGGTCTCCCAGCACCTCACGGCGCTGCGCGACGCCGGGCTGGTCACCGCGCACCGCGCCGGGCGCTGGGTCCTCTACGCGCGCACCGCCGTGGCGGACTCGCTGCTGGCGCCGCAGGGTCTCTGACGTAGGTGCCTCTGACGTAGGTGTCTCTGACGTAGGCGGCTCTGACGTAGGGTCAACTGCGGTCGTACGAGCGCCAACCGCGCAGCTGCGGCGTGTCGGGGGCGGTGTGCTGCGACAGTTGGGAGATCGACGCCGCATGGCACCCGGGTGCCAGTGGCATGATGGAACGGCGAAGTCGAGGCTCGGGAGGGATTCCGTGGCACGGACCGGTGACGACGGCGGCCTGCTGTCCTGCGCGTTCTGCGCGAAGAGCCAGAAGAAGGTGCGCAAGCTGATCGCGGGGCCCGGCCACGTCTGCATCTGCGACGAGTGCGTCGAGCTGTGCAACGAGCTGATCGCCGAGGAGCTGGGGCCCGATCGGGGCGACGCCCCCGCGCAGGCGTCGGCGCCCGCGCCGCGCGAGATCCACACCTTCCTGTCCTCGTACGTCGTCGGGCAGGAGGAGGCCAAGAAGGCGCTCGCCGTCGCCGTCTACAACCACTACAAACGCGTCGGGTCCCTCGACTCCGAGCACCCGGTGGAGCTGGGCAAGTCCAACATCCTGCTCGCCGGGCCGACCGGCTGCGGCAAGACCCACCTCGTCCAGACGCTGGCCCGGATGCTGGGCGTGCCCTTCGCCATCGCGGACGCGACCGCGCTGACCGAGGCGGGGTACGTGGGGGAGGACGTGGAGAACATCCTGCTGCGGCTCATCCAGGCCGCCGACGGGGACGTGGCCCGGGCCGAGACGGGGATCATCTATCTGGACGAGTTCGACAAGATCGCCCGTAAGAGTGACAGCCGCTCCCTCACCCGTGATGTGTCCGGGGAGGGTGTGCAGCAGGCGCTGCTGAAGATGCTTGAGGGGTCCGTGGTCAACGTGCCGCCGCAGGGCGGGCGTAAGAGCGCGCAGAGCGAGTACGTCCAGATCGACACCACGCATGTGCTGTTCATCGTGGGCGGGGCGTTTGCCGGGCTCGATCAGATCGTCGAGGCCCGGGTGGGGCGGCGGGGGATCGGGTTCGGGGGCGGTGGGGATGTCGGCGGGGACGTCGGTGCTGAGGTCAGTCGGCGGGTGCAGCCCGATGATCTGCTGAAGTTCGGGTTGATTCCGGAGATCGTGGGGCGGTTGCCGGTGGTCACGGCGGTCGAGCCGCTGGATCGGGAGGCGTTGGTGCGGATTCTCACCGAGCCTCGTAACGCTCTGATCAAGCAGTACCAGAAGCTTTTTGAGCTTGATGGTGTGGTGTTGGAGTTCACTCGGGGTGCGGTCGAGGCTGTTGCCGAGCAGGCGTTGCTGCGGCGGACGGGGGCGCGGGCTGCGCGGGCTGTGCTGGAGGAGGTTCTTCAGCATTTGATGTACGAGGTGCCTAGCTGCGCGGACGTTGAACGGGTTGTGGTTGATCGGGAGTTGGTGCTGCAGAACGTCAATCCGACGCTTGTGCCCCGGCAGCGGGGGGTGGGTTCTCCCGAAGGGGAGCGGGATTCGGCGTAGGGGCGGGGCCTCTCCGCGACAACTCCGAAAAGCCATAGGGATTGACTGGCCATCGGTCGATTTGCTGCTCTGTCGGGGGCCTGCGTTGCGGTGCGTCTTTTCGGAGTCGTCGCTCCGGGCCCCTCACACGGGCGGGTGGGGTCCTGGTGCGCTCTGGGTGCGTTCCGGGAGGGGCGGGCCGCGTTCGTCGCGGGCCGCCCCTCGCCGGTCGGCCAGGGGCTGGTCGGCTACATGTTGATCATGTGGCCTGCCAGGCCGTGGATGGCCTCCTTGACCGCCTCGCCCAGGGTGGGGTGGGCGTGGATGTTGCGGCCTACCTCGTGGACTGTGAGGTCCCACTGCTGGGCCAGGGTCAACTCTGGGAGCAGTTCGGTTACTTCGGGGCCGATCAGGTGTGCGCCCAGCAGTTCGCCGTGGCGGTCGTCGGCGATGATTTTTACGAAGCCCACCGTGTCCGCCAGGCCGTGTGCCTTGCCGTTGGCGCTGAAGGGGAACTTCGACACCTTCACGTCGTAGCCCAGCTCGCGCGCCTGCTCCTCGGTGTAGCCGAAGGAGGCGATCTGCGGCTGGCAGTACGTCGCGCGCGGGATCATGGCGAAGTCCAGCTCCATGGTCTCCGCGCCGCCGATCGTCTCCGCGGCGATGACGCCCATCGCCTCGGCCGCGTGCGCCAGCATCAGCTTCGCGGTCACGTCGCCGATGGCGTAGATGTGCGGCACGTTCGTACGGGACCGGCCGTCGACGTCGATCGCGCCGCGCTCGGTGAGCCGCACGCCGGTGTTCTCCAGCCCGTAGCCGGTGGTGCGCGGGGCGAAGCCGATGGCCTGGAGCACCTTGTCGGCCTCCAGCACCTGCGTGGCGCCGTCCTTGCCGGTGACGGTGACGCGGACCTTCGCGCCGGTGTCGTCGATGGAGTCCACCCGGGTGCCGGTGAGGATGTCGATGCCGAGCTTGCGGTAGCGCTTGGCCAGCTCGGTCGAGACCTCCGCGTCCTCGGTGGGGACGATCCGGTCGAGGAACTCGACCATGGTGACCTTCACGCCGTAACTGCTGAGCACGTAGGCGAACTCCACGCCGATCGCGCCCGCGCCCACGATGATGATCGAGCCGGGGAGGGAGTCGGCGAGGATCTGCTCCTCGTACGTCACGACGCGGTCGCTCAGCGCCGTGCCGGGGATCAGCCGGGTGGTGGCGCCGGCCGCGATGACGCAGTTGTCGAAGGTGACCGTCTCGGTGCCGCCGCCGTTGAGCGCGACTTCGAGGGTGTGGTCGTCCACGAAGGTGCCGCGGCCGTCGAACTCGGTGATCTTGTTCTTCTTCATCAGGTAGTGGATGCCGCGCACACGGCCGTCCGCCACCGAGCGGCTGCGCTTGTACGCCTGCCCGTAGTCGAAGGTCACCGTGCCCTCGACCTCGATGCCGAAGGTCTTCTGCTCGGTGGCGAAGAGGTGCGCCAACTCGGCGTTGCGCAGCAGCGCCTTGGAGGGGATGCAGCCCACGTTGAGGCAGACACCGCCCCAGTACCTCTCCTCGATCACGGCGACGCTCTTGCCCAACTGCGCCGCCCGCACCGCGGCGGTGTATCCACCCGGGCCCGCGCCCAGCACTACGACGTCAAAGTGTGCACTCATGGAGTCCACAGTAATCAGGCGCCTGGCGTACGTCCTTCCAGGGCCGCGATGTGCTCCGGGGGCTCGATCCCCGGTGGTAGTACGGGGTCCGCGAGGGGGCGGCCGTACACCGTGGTGATCGGCACCGTGCCCGCCCACAGGCCCAGTGCCGCGTCCGGGGAGTCGCCGTCGTCGGGCGGTCCGTCGCTGATCTTCACGGAGGCTTCCGTCAGCTCCAGCGCCAGCAGCGAGGTCGCGGCCAGTTCCTTGCGGCTGGGGCGGCGGGCGTAGTCCCACTGGCCGGGGGCGCAGTTCCCGGTCAGGACGCGCAGGCCGTGCAGCTTCTCCTCGGGGTCGGTGACCAGGCGCGGGATTCCGTAGACCATGGCGCTGCGGTAGCCGAAGCTGTGCTCGAAGACCGAGCGGGCCAGGACGAGGCCGTCGAGGTGGGTCACCGTCACGCACACCTCCGTCTGCGGGGCCTCGCGCAGGCTGCGGGCGGCGACCGAGCCGTGCAGGTAGAGGGTGTCGCCGTCGACGCCGTAGCCGGTGGGGATCACCCGGGGGGAGCCGTCCACCAGCACCCCGAGGTGGCACAGGAACCCGGCTCCCAGCACCGCGTCCAGGTCCGCGCGCCGGTGGCTGCCGTACTCCCGCAGCCGGCGCAGGCGCGTGCGCTCCGTGACGGTCAGGCCGTCCTCGCTACTCATCCGCGACTCCCCCGTGTACCCCGTGCTGATGAGTCTTTCTACGTCACGGCCTGGCTCCGCGCCAGGGGTTTCGCCTGGTGGGGTGGGGGTGGGGTGGGGATGGGGGCGGATTCGTGCGGTGGAAGCGATGACTTCCGGGGGGTCCGGGGGTCTATCCCTGTAGTGGCACACCCCACACGGCACCCCCACGAAGGAGCCCGGCCATGCAGAAGATCAAGACCTTCCTCTGGTTCGACGGCAAGGCGGAGGAGGCGGCCGAGTTCTACGTCTCGCTGCTGCCGGACTCCAAGATCACCCACATCGAGCGCTACCCGGACCTGGGCCCCGACGCCCCCGGTACGCCCGGCCAGGTGATGACGGTCGACTTCGAGCTGGCCGGGCAGGCGTACACGGCGCTCAACGGCGGCCCGGAGTTCAGCTTCACCCCGGCGATCTCCCTGATGGTCGACTGCGACTCGCAGGAGGAGGTGGACCGGCTGTGGACGGCGCTGACGGCGGACGGCGGCGAGGACGGGCCGTGCGGCTGGCTGACCGACCGGTTCGGGCTCAGCTGGCAGCTGATCCCGGCAGAGTTCAACGAGCTGATGAGCGGCGGGGACCAGGCCGGCAAGGACCGGGCCTTCCGGGCCATGCTGGGGATGCACAAGCTCGATCTGGGCGCGCTGAAGGCCGCCTACGAGGGCCGGTAGGAAGGTTGGGGGGCGCCCCGGCGCTCCGGGGCGCCCCCCACCTCCGGCGGGATCAGACCGCCGCCTCCGGCGAGGGCGCCAGCGAGTCCATGAACGAGCTGACCGAGAACACCGCGTTGCCCGGCCCCGCCGGCCCGTATCCGGGCGGGGAGGACAGGCCGTGCTTCTCCAGCGTCGCCCGGTAGGCCTCCAGCAGCCGGATGTGGTACTCCAGCGGCGCGCCCTGCGGGTTGGCCTTGCCCAGCGGGGTCGTCGGCTCCGGGCACCAGGTGGTGAAGCGCGGGACGACGCCCTGCGACATGAAGAAGTCCAGCCCCTCCGTGGTGGAGGCGATGGCCTCGTCGACCGTGGTGAAGCCGAAGGGCTGGGCCATCTCCACGCCCGCCACGAAGTTGGGGATGACGTTCTCCGGGCCGAAGACCTTCGTGGAGTCCAGGATGCGGCGGTGCCACTCCTCGCGGCCGACGTAGCGCTCCTTGCCGGGGCAGAACAGCTCGAAGAGGCGCTTGTCCCAGACCTCGAAGTTGGGGTGGTAGATCTTCACCCCGTAGTCGTGGAAGCGCTTGACGTCGTCCAGCGGCAGCGCCTGGGCGACGACCTTGCCGATCCAGCGGTCGGGGAACATCTCCTCGATCGCCTTGGCGTAGCTGCCGTAGAAGTCCGCCTCGTCCTTGCCGCCCACCTTCGAGGTGATCGCGCCGCCGGTGAGGGTGTAGGCGGTGGAGGTGCGCGCGGTGTCGTAGCGGTCGATGATCTGCAGCGCCTCCAGGATCTCGTCGGAGGGCTTGACTCCCGTGTACGGGCGGCCGGCCGCCTTGTGCTGGCGCCAGTTGTGGTTGATGTCGCAGTACTGGCACTCCTCCTTGGCGCCGAAGTACTGGCAGACCCGGAAGACCGTGAGGTAGATCAGGTAGCCCCACTGGATCGTCGGGGCCACCTCCATCACGGACTTGCCGTTGGAGAGCTTGTGCCGGTAGTAGTCCGGCATCGGCGGCAGCCCGACGTCCGCGATGCGCGCGCCGTCGAGGTAGAGGCCGAGACTGCCGTCCTCGCCGGGCTTGACGCGGTACGGGGACTCGGGGTTCACCCGTACGGAGACGACCGTGCGGCGCAGGTCGTAGGTGCCGCCGGTGAGGACGATCTCCTCCGGCGGCCGGTTGAGCGCGGCGGCGCCCAGCTCGGGGAGGGTGCGGTGGTCGAAGGAGAAGATGAAGTAGGACTTCGGCTTCACGTCGCCGCCGTCCCCGGCGGAGCCGCCGCTGAGGGCGGACTCGTCGAAGGCCATCCCGCCTCTGAGCAGGTCCTCCTTGATCACGGCCTCCCGCGGCACGTGCGGGAAGCGCTCCATCAGATCCTCGACGACCGCGGTGCGGCGCTGGTTCTCCATGCGGTGCTCCATCCCATCAACCCCCGACTCGACGGCAGGTCTGTCCCCCCTATTGAACGCGTTCGAGGAGCGGGGCTCGCCACGGGGTCCGGTTTTCGGTTGACGTACGGCCGTGGGCGCCGGTTTGCTGACGCCCGTGCCCGTACTGACGATCAAGCCCGTGGACGACTCGCCCGAGGCCGCCGCCCTGGTCGGGGACTGGCGGCGCATCCACAACGCGATCATCCCCAACCACCCGCTCACCGCGGCCGACATCCGCGAGCGCGCGCGGCGCAACCGCCTGGAGGTCGCCTGTCTGGGCGAGGCCGCGGTCGGCTGCTCCACCCTCCGCCCGCCCGGCGCCGACGCCGAGGACCCCGGCCTCGCGGTGGTCATCGCCCGCGTGCTGCCGGAGCACCGCGGCCGGGGCGTCGGCTCCGCGCTCTACGCCCGCGCGCTGGCGGCGGCCGTCGAACTGGGCGCCGAGCGGATCGAGACGCTGGTCCTAGAACGCAACACCGCCGGGCTGGACTTCGCGCTGCGGCGCGGCTTCACGGAGATCGAGCGCTATGCCCTGCCGGGGGACGTGGTGGAGGTCGCGCTGGGCGGACTGCCGGCGGAGCTGCTGGCGGCGGTGCGGTAGGGCCGCAAGCAGCCGTACCGTCCCGTCAACTTCCCGGGACGGTACGGCGGTTGCTGGGGATCAGCAGCCCGTGCGGTCCTCCGTGAGGGTGCCCTGCACGGTGGCGATCGTCCGGTCGTAGCAGCCGCCGCTTCCCGTCAGGCGGTAGTGCTCCCGCGAGGTGCCCACCGCGTGGCGCTGGTCGCGCGGGACGCCCAGGGTCCAGGAGGCGTCGCCGTCGTAGGTGTCGTCCATCGCCGAGGAGGACACCCGCACCCCGTCCCGTACGACGGCGGTGTCCGCGCGGTCCGCCAGGGACAGCACCGTGCGCAGCCGGTCCGCCGCGTCGACCGTGACCGTGCCGTCCACGGTGTACACGGCGGTGGTCGAGGTGGCCGTGGTGTGGCCGCCGGCCGCGACGGTGACGGTCTGCGCGTCGCGCCAGCGGGCCTGGAGGGCGTCGGTGTCCTCGCCCTCGGTCCAGGTGTGGTCGGAGCCGTTGCCCAGCGAGCGCGCCACCGTGGTGGCCACCCGGCCGTGCGAGGTGTCGACGTACCCGGCGGCGGTCAGCGCGTGGCTGCCGCGCGCCTGCAGCGACAGTTCCGCACCGGGGGTGAAGTCCGTCGTGCTCTGCGGGCGGGTCTCCTCGTACGAGGTCAGCGCGCCGGTGACGACCTCGCTGCCCTCGTCCTGCCAGACCAGCACGTTCGTCGGCACGTCCCAGCCGGACTGGCCCTGCGGCACGCCCGCCACCGACACCTCCACCCGGTGCGGGCGGCCGTCGTTGAGCAGGCCGGCGAAGGGGGTGAGGTCGTAGCGCACGGGCTGGATGTCGAAGGCGCGCGGCGCCGGGACGACGTACCACAGGAAGGGGTTGGACCAGCCGCCCGTGTAGATGTGCGGATAGGGCGCCGCGATGCCGGCGAGCCTGCCGTCGACGCGGATCTGCACCTCGCGGTAGGGGCCGTCGGCGGCCTTGCAGGAGTACGGGTGCTCGTCGGGCACCGTCAGGTACCAGAACTCCTCGCAGCCGCCGCCCGAGCCGGTGGCGTACACCTCCGCGACGATGCGCTCGCTGTTGCGCGGGGTGGTGAGGTCGCCGGTGCGGCTCGTGCCCTCGTTGCGGGCGTTGGCGAGGGTGAGCACCCGGTCGGGGGCGTCGGCCGCCTCGCCCGGGTAGAAGGCCAGCGTCACCTTGACGTCGATGACGCCGGTGTAGGTCTCGTTGACGACGTTCCCGATCAGCATCTCCACCGGCTGCTCGGCGGCGAGCACGGGCGCGTAGCGGGTGACGTCCTTCTCCACCGACCAGGCGATGCCCTCCGCCGAGGGCTCGGGGGTCGAGGTCTTGAAGACCTCCACGCCGCCCACGGTCAGATAGCCGAGCCGGTCGTACTGGCGTCCTTTCACAGTGCCGTCCATCCGCAGCACGACCTTGCCCCAGTCGCCCCGGCAGCCCGGCGGGGGCGTGTACGTCCCCCGGTAGGGCGTGAAGTCGCGGAAGCGCGCCTCGGCGAGCGTGACCGTGCACGAGGGCCCGGCCGGCCGCTCCACCGGCGGGGCGGCCGTGAGCGGATCGTGCCAGTCGGTGCCGAACTCGGCCGGCGGTTCGGCGGCGGCCGCGGGGCCGCCGGCAAGGAGCAGGAGGGCCGCCGCACAGGCGGCGAGCACGGGCAGGAGGCGTCGTCTCATGTCCGGGGACAGTAAGGGGAGTTGGATCATCGCGGCAGATGACAAACCCGCGCCAACCGGACCCCGTGCAACCGGATCCCCCGCCCGCGCGCCCCCTCAGCCCCTGATCCCCCGCGGCACCGCCAGCGCCCGCAGCTTCGCGGTGCCCCAGCCCAGGTCGCGCCAGTCGCCCTTGACGTCCAGCACCGCGATGGCCGCCGTCGGGAACTTCTCCTTCGCCGTCTCCAGCAGCTTGCCGCGCCCGCTCCCCGCCAGCCCCAGGACCAGTTCCTGCAGCTCCGGGTTGTGGCCGACGAGCAGCAGCGTGCGCACCTTGGCGCCCTTGCGGCCGACCTCGTGCACGACCTCCAGCAGGGCCTCGGCCTCCGCGTGGTAGAGCCGGGGCTCGTACTCGGCATGCATGGGGTATCCCCTGCTCGAAGAGCTTGGGGAAGGATCGCCGAGGCGCTCGGCGGCCAGCTCCCAGGTCTGGCGGGTGCGCAGGGCGGGCGAGCAGTAGACCCGCTCCGGCAGGCAGCCGTGCCCGCGCAGCCACCGCCCGGCGGCGGTCGCGTCCCGCCGGCCCCGGGGCGCCAGCGGACGCTTGGCGTCGGGCACCCCCTCCGGCCAGTCGGACTTGGCGTGCCGCAGCACGACCAGGCGCCGATATCCCGCTTTGAGCCCCGGCAACGCCGCGTTGTCGACCATGCGTTCAGAGTACGTTCGTACGTCCGGAGACGCAGCGCCCGGGTACCCCCGAACGGGCACCCCAAAGAGACCCCAACGCCCTCGAATACCTCAACTTCCTCACAGAGGGTGACAGTTCGTGTCGACCTCTTCCCCAATGACCTTGGAGTCGCTAGGTTTCCCTCTCACCTGTTCGGTTCTCGAACAGGGTCTCTCGCACGCCGGACAAGCCACACTGCCCGTTGCCCGGAAGGACACCTGTGAGTTCTCGAAGACTGACCGCCGCGCTCACCGCCGTCGCGCTGGCCACTCCCCTGCTCGTCGCCTCCGCCGGGACGGCCACCGCCGCATCCCCCGGCAAGGACGGCCAGCGGCTGGCTGCGAAGCTGGTCAACGAGTCGACCGCGAAGAACGCGTACAAGCACCTGCTCAAGTTCCAGCAGATCGCCGACGCCAACGGCGGCACGCGCGCGGCCGGCACGCCCGGGCACGACGCCTCGGCGAAGTACGTCTACGACTTCATGAAGAAGCACGGCTACGACGTCTCGTACGACGAGTTCGAGTTCTGGACCTCCACCACCAAGCACGAGTCGCTCTCGGTGGTCTCCCCCGACCCCCGCGACCTCGCGGTCTCGGCCCTGACCTTCTCCAAGTCCACCCCCGTCGGCGGTCTGGTCGCACCGATCGCCGTCGCACCGGTCGACGCGGACGGCACCCACGGCTGCGAGGAGTCCGACTTCGCGCCGGGCGCCTTCACCGGGAAGATCGCGCTGGTCAAGCGTGGCGCCTGCACCTTCCTGCTGAAGTCCCAGAACGCCGCCAAGGCCGGCGCCGCCGCGGTCATCGTCTACAACCACAGCCCGGGCCCGCTCAACGGCACCCTGGGCGACGCCACCGCCGTGTCGATCCCCTCCGGCGGCATCACCCTGGACGAGGGCAACGCGCTGGCCGCGGCCGCCGCGCAGGGCGAGGTCACCGTCAACCTGGACCTCCAGGTCGACGTGGTGCGGTCGACCACCCGCAACGTCATCGCCGAGACCAAGGGCGGCGACGCGGACAACGTGGTCATGCTCGGCTCGCACCTCGACTCCGTCGCGCAGGGCCCCGGCATCAACGACAACGGCTCCGGCTCCGCCGGCCTGCTCGAGGTCGCCCGCACCCTCGCGGACAACGAGAGCAAGCCGCGCAACAAGGTCCGCTTCGCCTGGTGGTCGGCGGAGGAGCTGGGCCTGGTCGGCTCGGAGGACTGGGTCGCCACCCGCACCGAGGCCGAGCTCGCCCAGATCGAGCTGTACCTCAACTTCGACATGATCGCCTCGCCGAACTACGTCCTGGGCGTCTACGACGGCGACAACTCCGACGGCGTCGGCGCCGAGGCCGGCCCGGAGGGCTCCGCGCAGCTGGAGCGCCGGATCACCGACTTCATGGACCGCGCGGGCTACCCGCACGTGGGCACCGACTTCACCGGCCGCTCCGACTACGGGCCGTTCATCGCGGTGGGCATCCCCGCCGGCGGCACCTTCACCGGCGCCGAGGGCATCAAGACCGAGTCCGACGCCGCCCTCTTCGGCGGCACGGCCGGCGCCCCGTACGACGCCTGCTACCACCAGGCGTGCGACGACATCAACAACATCTCGATGAAGGCCTTCGACGCCAACATCGACCTCATCGCCGACTCGGTGGGCACCTACACCCACGACCTGAGCTCGGTGCACGCCCCGGTGGTCTCCACGCCCACCACGGGCGGCAACAGCGGCGGCGGTCTGCACGACGACCACCACGAGCCGGCGCTCTGAGCAGTCGGTGCGGTAGCACCCACGCGCTGACACCCGCCGCACGGCGGGACTGACACCGTGGACCGGGGGCCCGGGCGGACATCCGCCCGGGCCCCCGGTGCCGTACGGACCCGCACGGCACCGCCCCCGGCCCCGAACACCCGTCCCCCGCCCCCCTCTTGCCCGGTTCCGTCCCGGCAGTGTCCCCAAGCCCGTCTGCGCACCACTGCTGCGCCCGGGGCCTCCCGCCGGGTAGGCTTTCCGTGTGATCTTCAAGCGCATCGGAAACGGGAGGCCGTACCCCGACCACGGCCGGGTGAGCACCCGGCAGTGGGCGGACGTGGCGCCGCGCCCGGTCCGCCTGGACCAGCTGGTGACCACCAAGCAGCAGCTCGATCTGGAGACGCTGCTCGCCGAGGACTCCACGTTCTACGGCGACCTCTTCGCCCACGTGGTGAAGTGGCGCGGCGACCTCTACCTGGAGGACGGCCTGCACCGCGCGGTGCGCGCCGCCCTGCAGCAGCGCCAGGTCCTGCACGCCCGCGTGCTCGAACTGGACTACCCGCCGGCGGACTACCAGCCCGTTGCCCCGTTCGAGCGGTAAATCCGCAAAGCCGTAGATCGTTTAGTAGGAACGGCACGCGAGGGGCACTACGCTGCGCCCATGAGCATGCTGACGCCCCCCGGCATGGGCGGGGAGTACCGCATCAAGGGCACCAAGTACCCCCGGATGCGCCGTCCCCGCCGCCGCCGCGCGCTGGTCGTCGCGCTGACCGCCGCCCTCGCCCTGCTCGCCCTGGTCGGGGTGGGTGTGGCGCAGCTCCTCGACACCTTCGGCGGGGAGAAGTCCGAGGCCGCCGCCGAAGCCTCGCGCCGGGCCCGCTGCCCGGCCGCCGCGGCGGCCGACCGCCCCGCCGTGCCGCTGCCGGCACCCCGTACCGTCACGGTCAACGTCCTCAACGCCACCACCCGTTCGGGTCTCGCGGACCGGACCGCCGAGCAGCTGCGCGAGCGCGGCTTCACGGTCGGCGACGTGGGCAACGCCCCCG
This sequence comes from Streptomyces polyrhachis, assembly GCF_042663125.1. Taxonomy (NCBI): domain Bacteria; kingdom Bacillati; phylum Actinomycetota; class Actinomycetes; order Kitasatosporales; family Streptomycetaceae; genus Streptomyces; species Streptomyces polyrhachis. The sequence goes on from NZ_JBHSZO010000008.1 coordinate 47,742, forward strand.
CCGCGTACGACAAGAAAACGGCGGGCACGGGCGTCCTGCTGGGCTCCAGGGCCTCGGTCGGCACGACGCTGAAGGTGCTCGGCACGCAGCTGCCCGCCGCCGAGGTGCGGGCGGACGCCCGCAAGGCCGCGACGGTCGACCTCATCCTGGGCGACGACTTCACGAAGCTGACCCCCCGCAAGGCGGCGGACGCGGCGCTGGCGGCCCTCGCCAGGCCGGCCCCGAAGCCGGCGGGCTGCTGAGGTCCGCCGGTACGACTGCCGGTACGACGGCGATACGACGGCGGTACGAGAAGAGCCGGGCGGCCCCTTCCTCGCGAAGGGGCCGCCCGGCTCTTCCCGTACCTGCGGAAACGCCTCAGTCCGCGACGCCGTACATCCGGTCGCCCGCGTCGCCCAGGCCCGGCACGATGTAGCCGTTGTCGTTGAGCCGCTCGTCCAGCGCCGCCGTGACCACCGTGACCGGCGCGCCCGCCAGCTCGCGCTCCATGGCCTCCACGCCTTCCGGCGCGGCCAGCAGGCAGATCGCCGTGACGTCGTCGGCGCCGCGCTTGATCAGCTCGCGGATCGCGGCGATCAGCGTGCCGCCGGTGGCGAGCATCGGGTCCACCACGTACACCTGGCGGCCGGAGAGGTCCTCGGGCATCCGGGTGGCGTAGGTGCTGGCCTCCAGGGTGTCCTCGTTGCGGACCATGCCCATGAAGCCCACCTCGGCCGTCGGCAGCAGCCGCACCAGGCCCTCCAGCATCCCCAGCCCCGCGCGCAGGATCGGCACCACGAGCGGACGCGGGCGCGCCAGGCGCACGCCGGTCGTCTCCGTGACGGGGGTGCGGATGTCGACCTGTTCGGTCCGCACATCCCTGGTGGCCTCGTAGGCCAGCAGCGTCACCAGCTCGTCGGAGAGCCGGCGGAAGGTGGGGGAGTCGGTGCGCTCGTCGCGCAGGGTGGTGAGCTTGTGCGCCACGAGGGGGTGGTCGACGACGTGTGTCCGCATACTCCGACACTAGCCGAGCCCGGGCGCGCCCCGCGCCCGGTCCCGGTGCGGCCGAAGGGCACCCGGTTTTTCTCCGCCGCGACGCAACGCGGAAGACCCCGCGCGGCGGGGAACTTTCTGCCACGATGCGGAGGTGGGCGGGCCGCCGGAGGCGTGATTTCCGGCGGAGCGAGACATCGGGTTTCGGCCCGCCCGGCCCAGCACACCGATCAGTGGGAGAGTCACGGTGTACTTCGCCACGCTGCTCGCGCGCACCGAAGACGGATGGGAAGCCAGCGACACAGAGCTGGACGACATGGAGACCCTGGCCGATCTGGCCGAGCTGGCCCGGGAGTCCGCGGCCGACGAGGACGAGACGGTACTGGTCTTCATCGAGCAGGAGGAGGGCTGGTTCGGCATCGTCCGCGTCGACGGCGAGGACGACCCCCGCGTCTTCGTCTCGGACGCCGCCGCCGCCGCCCGCAGTTCGTACGGGGAGCTGCTGCTCACCGACGAGCTGCTGGGCCGCGATCCGGACCTCGGCCTGGACGGGCTGGCCGACCTCCCCGACCCGGACGCGGAGGACGAGATCCCCGCCGCCCGGGACGAGGAGGACAGCCTCACGGAGGAGGAGGACGACGACTCCGCCGCGGTGCCGGCGGGACCGGTGGGCGATCCCCGGCTGCTGGACGATCTGGGGGTGGGCGAGAAGGAGCTGCTCGCCGTCACCGGTGACGCGCTGGGGACGATCGCCGAGGTGCTGGGCGCCACGGACGTACTGGAGACGGTCCGCTGACGCACGCGTCGCCTGATCCCGTATCCCCCGCCGTACCCCCCGATCCGGTGCGGACCCCGTGGGAGGCGCCGATGCGCCTGGCCCTGGCCGAGGCGCGGGCGGCCCTGGCGACGGGGGACGTGCCGGTCGGGGCGGTGCTCCTGGGCCCCGGCGGCCCCGAGGGGCCGGTGCTGGCCGCCGGCCGCAACGCCCGCGAGGCGAGCGGCGACCCCACGGCGCACGCGGAGGTGCTGGCGATCCGCGGCGCGGCGGCGGCGCTGGGCGGCTGGCGGCTGGCGGACTGCACGCTGGTGGTGACGCTGGAGCCGTGCACGATGTGCGCGGGGGCGGCGGTGGCGGCCCGCGTCGACCGGGTGGTCTACGGCGCGCGGGAGGAGAAGACGGGCGCGGCGGGCTCCCTGTGGGACGTCCTGCGCGACCGCCGCCTCAACCACCGGCCGGAGGTCGTCGGCGGCGTCCTGCCCCAGGAGGCGGCCACCCTCCTGACGGCGTTCTTCCGCGAACCGCGCTGATCACCGGGGCCCGGGGCTCCGGTTTCGGCCCCGGCTCCGTCCAGCGGATACGGATTTCGGATCCGGGCCCCCCGTGGGTTAAACTCTCCGACGGTAGCGTGTCCGAGCGGCCGAAGGAGCTCGCCTCGAAAGCGAGTGTTGGTGCAAGCTAACCGAGGGTTCAAATCCCTCCGCTACCGCAGCTGAACGAAGGGGCGGATCCAATCGGATCCGCCCCTTCGTGCTGCCGGTCACCTGCCGCGCCCAGACCGCCCGGGCGCGTTCACGCAGGCCCACTCTGCTCACCCAGCTCGAACGCTGCTCCCCGTCCCGTATCCGGGCGGGGAGCAGCGTGGGGTGCGAAGGCAGGTCCGTCTCAGCTGGTGCCGATCTTTGCCAGCAGGTCCACGATCCGGCTCTGGACCTCCGTGCTCGTGGAGCGTTCCGCCAGGAAGAGGACCGTTTCGCCCGAGCGCAGGCGGGGCAGCTCGTGCGGGTCGAGGTCGGCGGCGGTGTAGACGACCATCGGGGTGCGCGCCAGCAGGCCGTTGGCGCTCAGCCAGTCGACCAGGCCGGCCCGGCGGCGGCGGACCTGCATCAGGTCCATCACCACCAGGTTCGGGTGCATCCGCGCGGCCAGCTCGACCGCCTCCTCGTCCTGCGCCGCGTACCCGACCTGCATGCCGCGCCGCTCCAGGGCGGCCGTCATCGCGGCCTGTATGTCCGGGTTCTCCTCGAAGAGGAGGACGCGCGGCGGGTGCTGCTCGCTGTCGCGCGGCGCCAGCGCCTTCAGCAGCACCGCCGGGTCCGCCCCGTACGCCGCCTCCCGCGTCGCCTGCCCGAGCCCCGCCGTCACCAGCACCGGCACGGAGGCCGAGACCGCGGCCGTACGCAGCGACTGCAGCGCGGTGCGCGTGATCGGCCCGGTCAGCGGGTCGACGAAGAGCGCCGCCGGATACGCCTCCAGCTGCGCGTCCACCTCCTCGCGGGAGTGCACCACGACCGGCCGGTAGCCGCGCGCCGTCAGCGCCTCGCGGGTGGACTCGTCGGGCTCGGGCCAGACCAGCAGCCGGCGCGGGTTGTCCAGCGGCTCGGGGGGCAGCTCGTCGTCCAGCGGGACGGGCGGGGCGCTCGACTCCGGCGCCACCTCGACCACCCCGTGCGGGGCGTCGAGCGGCTCGGGGCCCTCCTCCGGGGCGGGGTCGCCCGGACCGTGCCCGGGGCGCGTCTCGATGGAGAAGGCGCGCCCGATCGCGTCCCGGCGCCGGCTGTGCTCGGCGGACTCCCCGGGCTGCGGGCGGCCGCCCTGGGAGGGGGTCTGCGGTACGGGCGTGCCGTGCGGCGGCGTGCCCAGCCGCCGGCGTCCGGCGCCCGGGTCGGCGGCAGGCTGCGCCTGGGGGCCGGCGAGGCGGCCCAGGACGGGCACGCCGTGGCCGAGCGTCCGTACGCTTATCGAACCGGGCTGCGTCTGCGGCAGCGGCGGCGGCGTCGGCCGGGGCACGGCGCGTGCGAAGCGCCGGGCGCCGCTGGCGTCGGCCTCCTCCTCGGGCCGGGGCTGCGGCTCGGCCTTCGCCTCGGCCGCGACGGGCTGCGGCGGGGCTGCCTGCACGGCCTCCCCGCTCACCGTGGGCCCCTGCGGCTGTACGGGCTGCGCCGCCGCCGGAGCCGGCGACTCGGCCGGCCCCTCGACCGGGCCCAGCGCGATGGGCGCACGGGCCTCGGACGCCTGCGGCGTGGAGCCCTGCTCCGGCACGCGGCGTTCCGCGACATCCGTGGCCAGCGCCCGGCGGGCACGCCGTCCGGCGGCAACGGGCTCGGCGGGCGCTGCCTCCGCGCGCCCCGGCCCCTGCTGGTCCAGCGCGGCGGCGCTGTTCGCCGGGTCCTCGTCCCACCAGTCGGCCTGCGGTCCGCCCTGGGCCCGGACCTGCTCCCCCATCCCGTGCGGCAGCGCGGCGCCGGCCGGTACGGGCTCCGGCCCGCTCTCCGCCCGCCGCCGGCGACCGCTCGGCTGCGGCGCCTCGGCGGGCACCGGCGCAGACGCCTGCGCCTGCGCCGGCATCTGCGCCTGCGGCGCCTCCGGCTGCGCGGCCCCCGCGGGCCCCGTCCCCACGGCCCGCCTGCGCCGCCCGCCGCTGGTCCCGCCCGGGACGCCGTGCGGCGGCGTGTCGACGACGATCCCGTGCGGCGGCGTACCCCCCGCCGGGGACGCCGGCTGCTCACTCACGATGCTCTGCGCGGGCCGCGCCTGCGGGGGCGTCACGGCCTCGGGCGCGGCCTGCTCCGGCACGGCCGCCGCGGCCGGGAGCGCGATCGGCCCGGAAGCCTCCCCGCCCCGCCGGCGCCGACCGCCCGGCGACTCCGGCCCGCCCGGCGCCGTCTCCGGCAGCACGAGCTCACCGGTCTCCGCCGACGCCGTCCGCCGACGCCGCCCACCCGGCCGCTCCTCACCGGCGCCCGGATCGGCAACGAGCGCCCCGCGCCGGTGCTCCACCGGCGCGGGCAGCACCGTCGTCTCCCCGCCCGACGCCGGCTGCCGATCAGCGACCGCCGCACCCGGCGCGGCGGCCCCACCGGCCGGCACCTCCAGTACGTACGCCCCGGCGCCGGCCCCCGGCACCTCGTGCGTCTGCAGCACGCCGCCGTGCAGCCGTACGATCCCGCGCGCCAGCGGCTCGTGCACCGGGTTGCCCCCGCTGAACGGGCCGCGCACCTCGATCCGTACGACCTCGCCGCGCTGGGCCGCCGCGACCACGATCGTGGAGTCCCCGCTGCCGCCCGTCGCGGGCGCGCGCCCGGTGGCGTCCACCCCGGCGACGTCCGCCACCAGGTGCGCCAGCGCCTGCGCCAGCCGGTCGGCGTCCACCCGTACCGGAATGGCGGGCGCGTGGACCACGAACTGCGCGCGCCCGGGGCCGATCAGCTCCACCGAGCGCTCCACGGCGTCGTTGACCACCGCGTCCAGCGAGGCGTCGCCCAGGCGCAGCTTCTCCCTGCCCGCGTCGACGCGCTGGTAGCCCAGCACGCTGTCGATGAGGGTGGTCATCCGCCCGTATCCGGCGGCGAGATGGTGCAGGACCTGGTTGGCCTCGGGCCACAGCTGCCCGGCGGAGTCCGCCGCCAGCGTGCTCAGCTCGCCGCGCAGCTGTTCCAGCGGGCCGCGCAGCCCCTCGTCCAGCACGGCACGCAGCTGCGCCTCGCGCGCGGCCAGCGCATCGGCCGCGCGCCGGTCGGTGAAGGCCAGGACCGCGCCGACGAGCTGCTCCCCGTCGCGTACGGGGGCGGTGGTCAGGTCGACGGGGACCGGCCGGCCGTCCTTGGACCAGAGCACCTGCCCGCGCACCCGGTGCTTGCGCCCGGAGCGCAGGGTGTCGGCCAGCGGGGTCTCGTCGAAGGGCAGTTCGGCGCCGTCGGGGCGCGAGTGGTGGATCAGCGGGTGCAGCTCGGCGCCGCCCAGCTCGCCGGCGCGGTAGCCGAGGATCTGCGCGGCGGCCGGGTTGACCAGCACGATGCGCCCCTCGGCGTCCACCCCGATGACGCCCTCGGCGGCGGCGCGCAGGATCATCTCGGTCTGGCGGCGCTGGCGGGCCAGCTCGGCCTCGGTGTCCAGGGTGCCGGTGAGGTCGCGGACGACCAGCATCAGCAGCTCGTCGCCGGTGTACTGCGGCTCGCCCGCGTAGGGGGACTGGCCGTCCTCCAGGTTCTTGGAGGTCACCTCGGCGGTGAAGGTCTCCCCGTCGGTCCGCCGGGCGGTCATCCGCGTCGGCGGCGTACGGCCCTCGTGCTCGACCTCCGGACGGCGCATCGAGCCGGGGATCAGCTTGGGGTCGAAATCGGGCAGCAGGTCCAGGACCCCCCGCCCCACGAGCCCCGTGCCGGGCGACTCGAAGGTCTCCAGCGCGACGGGGTTGGCGGCGACCACCGTGCCGTTCGTGTTGACGAGCAGCAGGGCGTCGGGCAGGGCGTCGAGTATGGCTGCGAGGCGAGCAGCGCCTCGGGATGGCCGGCTGCTCACAACGAACGTCCTCCCTGGTGACCGCATCACTCAGACACGCGTACACGCGAGGAATCCGCGCCCAAGCCGTGTCTGCTGAGGATTCTACGGCCCCCGGGTGCGCCCGGGACGGCGGATGACAATCGTCACGCCCCGACCCCCGCCGGCGGGTCCGGCGGGGACCGCGTGCCGGCGCGCTGCTCAGGCCGTACGCGCCCGCAGCACGCGCAGGGCGGCGTATCCGGCGGCGTTGCGTACCCCCTCGTCCACCAGCATGATCCCGCTCGGCATATCCCCGGACCACTCCTGCGACCGTGTGCGCCCCGCCCCGCCGGCGGTGTGCACGGGGTAGAGGTCCCAGCGCCAGCTCCCGATCCCGTAGAGCACGATCCCGGTGACCAGCCCCGAGGCGGCCAGCGCGAGCAGGGTGCGTCGCACGAGGAGCCCGGTCAGCGCGCCGACGGCGACGCCGAGCAGGCAGTAGGCGACGAAGGCGGGGCCGAACAGCTCGTACGGGCCCCGGTCGTACCAGTTGAGGTTCGCCGTGTCCCGAAAGTTCCACGCCCCGAGCCGGAAGAGGCCCATAAGCGCCAGCCCCCCGGCCGTGACGACCACGGCGGCGGTCGTCACCTTCGAGACGAGCCACCGCACGGGCGTGACGCCCTGGCTCCACGCGACCTGGTACGTACCGCTCTCCAGCTCGCGCGCGACCATCGGCCCGGCGACGAAGGCGCCGACCACGAGGGGCACGGCGAGGAGGAGCACGGCGCCCCGGGACATCGCGGTGGAGAGCAGTTCGGAGGCGCTCATGAACCCGAGGAAGGTGTCGCACTCCCTGGCATCGCACCGCTCCGGATACGCCTCGGCCGCCCACCGCAGCCACCCGACGAACGCGCCCGCCGCCAGCAGCAGTCCCCCCGCCGCCCACAGCACCCGCCGGTACAGCCGTACGTCCACCCAGCGCGTCCCGTGCAGCAGTGCGGCGCTCATGCGGCCACCTCCCGACCGGCCGGGGCGTCGGCCAGGGTCAGCGCGGGGGCGTCGGGATTGCGCAGGTGGGCGAGCAACAGCTCCTCCAATGAAGGCTCCTCGGTGTCCCACCGCGGCCCGACGGGCCCGGAGTGGCGGATCAGCGCGCTGAGTCCGCGCCCGGTGGCACGCGACTCCACGACGGTGTGCGGCGCCAGCTCGGCGAGCGGTCCGCGCCCGGTGGCCAGGGTGTGCGCGGCGACGATCTCCTCGATGTCCCCGCACAGCCGCACCCGGCCGCCCGCGACGAGCAGCAAGTGGTCGCAGACCTCGGCCAGTTCGCTCACGATGTGCGAGGACATCACCACCGTCGTGCCGTGCTCGGCGGCCTGGGCGAGCAGTGTCCCCATGAGCTGGTGGCGCGCCAGCGGGTCGAGGTCGGCCATCGGCTCGTCCAGCAGCAGGAGTTCGGCGCGCTTGCCCAGGGCGAGTGCGAGCGCCACGCGGGTGCGCTGCCCGCCGGAGAGGCTGCGGATCCGGGCGCCGGTGTCGAGGCCGGCGTCACGGACGACGCGTCCGGCGAGGCCGGCGTCCCAGCGGCCCGGGTTCAGCTCGGCGCCCAGGCGGAGCGTCTCGGCGACGGTGAGCTGCGGGTAGAGCGGCTTGTCCTGCGCGACGTAGGCGACCCTGGGCCGCGCGGCGGCCGGCTCGGTGCCGAGCACGGTGAGGTGGCCCGAGCCGGGTCGCAGCAGCCCGGCCGCGAGGCCGAGCAGGGTCGACTTGCCGGCGCCGTTGGGCCCGACGAGCGCGCACACGCGTCCGGCGGGCAGCCGGAAGGTGCACTCGCCCAGCGCGTCGCGCCGGCCGTACCGCTTGCCGAGTGCGACCGCCTCGATGGCGGTGTCAGTCATACGGAATCCCCCTGTACGGATGTCTGCCGCGCCGGCTCGGCGCGGAACTGCTCCTCAAGTACGGCGCCGAACAGCGCCGCGACGTCGTCCCTCTGCAGACCGGCGGCCCGGGCCCGTACGGCCCAGCCCCTCAGCTCCTCACGCAGCGGCGAGTCGGCGAGCGGCGCGCTCAGCGACTTCCGCACGAACGTGCCCAGCCCCCGCCGCGCCTCCACCAGCCCCTCCCGCTCCAGCTCGCGATACGCCTTGAGCACCGTGTTCGGATTGACGGCGGTCGCCTCGACGACCTCCCGCGCCGTGGGCAGCTGATCCCCCGGCTCCAGCAGCCCCAGCCGCAACGCCTGCCGGACCTGCTGGACGATCTGCAGATAGGTGGCCACGCCACTACGCCGATCGATCCGGAAGCCGACCATGCTCTGCACCACCCTTTCACTACTTGATTAGTGAAAGGGTGGTGCAGGAGACCCACCGCCGTCAAGAGGAAGATCGACCCAAGGAGGAATCCCGGAACAGGACTTGGGCCAACACCGATCCCGAAGCCGCGTCGTTCGCCGGCCGGCGATAGCCTCCCGGCGTTGATCACCGAGCAGGGAGGGGCCGCCATGCGCCCGGCAGGGAGACGGCTGCGACGGGCAGCGCGACTGACAGGTTCCGCCGGCGTGGTACTGCTGGCCGGCGCGCTGACGTGGCTGTTCGTCGGCTACACGGGGGTGTCGGTCAACTCCGACGCCATGAACCCCACCTACACCGCGGGCGACCGCGTGTACGCGGAACGCGTCGACGGCTCCGAGATACGCCGGGGCGACGTGGTGCTGTTCCGGGCCGGCGACTGGTCCCCGCCGGGACACGGCCCCGACCGCTTCCTGAAGCGGGTCGTCGCCCTGGGCGGCGACCGGGTGTCCGGGGCACCCGGCGAACCGGTCACCGTCAACGGCCGCCCCCTCGACGAGCCGTACGTCATGTCCGGCGAACCGGGCGCCGCCAGCCCCCGCTACTCCGTCACCGTCCCGGCCGGCCGGATGTTCCTGCTCGGCGACTACCGGGGCAATTCCAGGGACTCCCGCTCCCACCTCGACACGGACGCGGGCACCAGGCCGCTCTCCTCCGTCCAGGCCCGCGCCCTCGACAGCCCGACCATGCCCCTGACCCTCGCCTCCACGGCCCTACTCGGCCTCCTGGCCACCCTCACGGCCCTCCCCCTGGCGATCGCAGCCAAGATCGCCCACTCCCGCGCGAAACGCGCCCTCCCCCCCCACACCGACGTATGGCACCTTGCAGTAAGCCGACACCCCCGAACACGCCGAAGGCCCCCTGGCTGATCCAGGGGGCCTTCGCTGCTGTGCGCTCGGCAGGATTCGAACCTGCAACCTCTTGATCCGCGGGCAACCCGACCAATGGCCCCTGCCGTGTCTGAACCACCGCTGATCTGCGACGGAAGGTGCGCAGACGCTCGCGCTTGTTCGCAGCCGCACGCCCTAGCCGCCACGCGCTTGGGCACTCAGACGACCCGGGGCCGACCCGGCGGGATCACGAACTGCCGATGTCGATCATCATGACAACCACGCCCACGAAAATCACCGTGATCCCCCCGATGACGACCAAGGCAACCGTGCCGGCGACACCCGCGCTGATCGCCAGTCCCGCCCGCGCAGCTCTCTCGGCTCGCTCTACCGCTGCCTGGTAGTCACTGCCGTCGTTCCAGTCGCCGCTGCCGCCCATGGCACCCCCTAGCGGCAGACTAAGCGACACGGAAGAGTACCGACGAGACCTCGGACCGGATCAGCTCGCCCGAGCAAGACGTATCCGAGCTGCACATCCTGGAGCACTACCCCAGATACGGCTCGCCCCGCCGCTCAAGGTAGTGGCGCAGTCGTAGCCGCTGGGTGTGGTGCATCGGTAGTTGCTCAAGGTCGCCGGGTGCGACGAACTTCAACTCCGTCGACTCCTCCGAGATCGCGAGTGTCCCGCCGGTGATGCGGGCGGTGAAGCAGATGTTGAACTGCCGGCGCACTTCGCCGTCGGTGTAGGCGATGACGTGGCGGGGGTCGGTGTACGTACCCACGAGCCCGGTCACCTCGACGTCGAGGCCGGTTTCCTCCCGGACCTCCCGCACGGCGCAGCCGGGCAGGCTCTCGCCCACGTCCATGCCGCCGCCGGGAAGCGCCCACAGGCCGCTGTCCGCGCGCCGCTGCAGCAAGATGCGCCCCGCGTTGTCAACGACCACGGCGGACGCCGCAACGACCATGGCGTTGGGCTCGGGGGCGGCCGGATCGTCGAAGAACTCGCGGCGTGCCATCAGGCTTCTCCCTCGACCGGGCGGGCGGTGTCCCACACGGCGGCGAAGGACTGGGCGTAGGTGTCGAACAGGCCGCCGTCCTCGACGCGGCGTAGCTGCCAGACAGGGGCGGCGTAGGCGTTGACGCCGAAGACATGCGCGTTGACGAGCACCTGGTCATCCGCGCGGTACAGGGAGTTGTACAGAGGCGTGTCGTGCAGACGCAGTTCGATCCCCGGCGTACCGAGCAGCGGGAGGTAGTGCATCAGAGCCAGCCGGCAGCGTGACTCGATGCCGTGCCCGAAGCGCTCCTCAACGCCGCGCTGTTGAACGTTCGCGCTGTCGGCGTCCCCCAGCGCGATCCGCACCCGGCATCCCTCGGCGGCCCGCTCGGCGAGCAGCTCGTTCAGCCGCGGATACGCCTCATGCAGGAAGATGCCCGCGTAGACCAGGACGTCGATGTGCTCGCGAGCACGGGCGAACAAGTCGACGAACGCGGACACCGGAAGGTCGGCGCGCTGGGCGTACAGGGCCACCAACTCCGCGTTCACAGCGCGGGCCTTACGTCCCTGGCGCAGTGCCGGCCACAGTGCGTGTACGTCCTCCCCCAGTGTCTCGGCGGCCCGCAGCGCGGTGACCCGGCGCGGGATGCGATCGAGGTTGACCCACCGCTCCACGCTCTTGGGGTCGACGTCCGTCGCGCCGGCCAGCATCGCGCACGTCCAGCCGCCCGCCGCCATCACCGCCCGCAGCCTCTCGTTCGCCATGCCAGTCCCCCTCCTGGGCGCAGGACACCACCAGGGACGTTCTACCCGACATAGGACGTCCCCAAGTGGTGTTCGTGGGAGGTTCCCCCGTCCCGGCGACCGGAACGACCGTAGAGAGCATGGCGACCAGCACCCCCGCACCTATCCGCCCGCCGGCCAGCGCCCAGTGCGCCGACGACGCACACGAGGTGTGCCCCGGCTGGCGGGGAATCTACGCCCGCGGCGCCGCGTACACCGATCCTCCGCTCCTGACCGTCCCCTGCGGCTGCCGGGCCTGCGCATGCGGGCACCGCGGGGAGGAGCAGTGACACATCCCCGACGACGGCGAGATGGACCGGTGGGCCGCCTACGCCCGCGACCTGGCCGCCGAGCGTCGACAGCCCACCCAACCGGACTGGAACCCCACCCGGCCGCCGCAACCCGCACCCCGGTGCGCCGACTGTGACCAGCTCGCCCAGCAGCGCCACGACGCCTACGCAAGGCACGACTACAGCGCCGTCACCGACGCCGACGTCCACTTGCGTCACCACCTGGGCGAGCTGCTCGGCTGGGCAAGGCCCACAACTGAAGAGTGGGAAATCGTGAGACGAACGGCCCCTAGAACGACCAAGGGCCCTGTCTCACCGGAGTGAGATCAAGGCCCTGACCTGAGGTGGAAGCTAGCTTCCGTGTGTGCGCTCGGCAGGATTCGAACCTGCAACCTCTTGATCCGTAGTCAAGTGCTCTATCCGTTAAGCTACGAGCGCTTTGCTTCCCGGTTTTTCTTGCCGGTCGGCGTTGCGGGAACAACATTACATGACCTGCGGCCGGAGGCGAAATCCGTTTGTCGCACCTGCTCTGACCTGCGGAAACGTCTATGCGTTCGGACGGGGGGCGGCCTCGTCCGGGGCGCCGCGCGGGGCCGTACAGCAAAGAAGCCCCGGCCGTAAGGGCCAGGGCTTCGTGATCGCGGGGATCGAAGGGCGGAGGCGGAGGGATTTGAACCCTCGATGGGGGGTAAACCCCAAACCGCATTAGCAGTGCGGCGCCATAGACCGGACTAGGCGACGCCTCCAGCACACGCCACGCGTCACCCGGGGGTGCCGCAAAGGTGTGAGCAGATGATGGCACAGCCGCAGGGGCTGTCACCAATCGCCCCCACCGTACCCGGCGGGGGGCTGCGAGGGCAAAGCTCTTCCCGCTGCGATCCGCATCCGCCAGCGGGCGACCGGCGGGGCGACCGGCGGGAGCGCCCTTCCCGCACTCCGCCCGCGCACTCCGCCCCCGCCTCCACCCCGCCGCCGTAGCATCGACATCGCGGTCGCGGGGCGCCCAGGCCCGGGGCCCGATCGAGCCGACCGACTGGCTGACTGGCTGACCGACTGGCTGACTGACTGGCGACCCGAAGCGCCGACCCGCGCACCCCCCACCCCCCGAGGAGGCCCCGCATGACGTCCGAGCGCCGCCCGGTCCGGGACGCCAGCGCGAGCGTCTGGCTGCGCGAGAAGCCCGTCCGCGCCTCCTCCGCCGGCGGCGGCGCGCAGCCGGCGGGGCTGCGGCTGGAGCGCATCGTCGCCGCCACCGTCGAGCTGCTCGACGCCGAGGGCCTGGCCAAGCTGTCGATGCGCCGCCTCGCCGCCGGGCTGGGCGTCACCGCGATGTCGGTCTACTGGTACGTGGACACCAAGGACGAGCTGCTGGAGCTGGCCCTCGACCAGGTCCACCAGGACCTCCGGCTGCCCGCCGAGGACGCCGACTGGCGCGAGCGGCTGCGCCAACTCGCCCGCGAGCACCGGCGGATGCTCGTCGCCCACCCCTGGGTCTCCCCGCTGGCCGGCGAGTACCTCAACATCGGCCCGCACGCGCTGGCCTTCGCCGGGTCGGCCCAGCGCGCGATCCGCGCCTCGGGGCTGCCGGACCACTCCTGGATGGGCGCGCTCTCGCTGCTCTTCCAGTTCACCTACGGCTTCGGCACGGTGGAGGGGCGCTGGCGGGAGCGCTGTCGGGCCTCGGGGGTGGACGAGGACACGTTCTACGGCGAGGTCATGGAGCGGCTGTCGGGGCGGGAGAAGTACGCCGAGTCGCTGGCGACGGTGCGGGCGCGCGGCGGGGAGACGGTGCACGCGATGCGCGAGCGGGACTTCGAGTTCGCCCTGGACTGCGCGCTGGCGGGGATCGCGGCGCTCGGGGGGCAGGCGCGCTAGCCGCGCGGACACGGGGCACAATTCACCCTGTTTGACCCTTTATCAGCCCTACCATGCGTAGCCATGCGCCGCCTCCCCCTCCTCGCCACCCTGCTCGCCGTGCTCGCCACCGGCGGGACCGTCCAGGCCGTGTCCGCCGACACCTTCGCCGCCGGTACGAGCGACCGCGCCGCCGCCGGCGGGACCAACATCCTCGTCGCCGGCGTCGACACCCGCCGCGGGCTCTCCCGCGAGACGATCAACAAGCTGCACGTCGGCGGCGAGGGCTGCGACTGCACGGACGTGCTGATGCTCGTCCACCTCTCCGCCGACGGGAAGCGCGCGAGCGCGGTCTCGCTGCTGCGCGACTCCTACGTCGAGTTCGCCCCGCACGACCATCCCCGCCACCACGGGAAGATCAACGGCGCCTACCAGCACGGCGGTCCCGACCTCGCGATGCGCACCGTGGAGCGGGCCACCGGCCTGAAGGTCGACCACTACCTGCAGGCGGACTTCCCCGGCTTCGCCGCCGCCGTCGACGACCTGGGCGGCGCCACCGTCTGCACCGCCGAACCGCTCGCCGACAAGAACTCCGGCCTGCGCCTGGACCCCGGCACCCATCACGTGGACGGCAACGGCGCCCTGCGCTACGCCCGCGCCCGCCACGTCCCGCCGCCCGGCGACGGCGGCCGGGTGCGCCGCCAGCACAGGCTGCTCGCCGGGATGCTGGAGCGGCTGCGTACCGGCGGTGCCTTCGCCGACCTGCCGTCCGCCGCCCGCACCGCGCGCACGCTGCTGCGCTCGGTCCGTACGGACCCGGGCACCTCCCCGCTCGAACTGGCGCGGCTGGGGCTGGCGTTGGGGAAGGTGCGGGACACGGAGTTCGCCACCGTGCCGGTCGCCGACTGGGACCACCGGGTGCCGCAGTGGGGATCCACGGTGCGCTGGCACGGGCGGCGCGCGGCGACGCTGTGGAAGGCGCTGCGCGAGGACCGACCGGTCACCGGCGACCAAGGCGTCCTGCCGGGCGGGGCCGTGGCGGTGGACATGCCGCCGACGTTCGTCCAGGTGCGCGCCGCGGACGGGCGGGTGGCGCGGGCGCTGCGGGCCAACGGCTTCGACGTGCGCGGGCGCGGCCCCGTGGCGGCCGCCGGCGGGGAGCGCACCGTCATCACGTACGACCCGCGCTGGCAGCGCTACGCCCCCACCCTCGCCGCCGCGCTGCCCGGCGCCCGGCTGGACCCGGTGGCGGGCCACGGCCCGGTCTTCGACGTGCGTCCGGGGACGGACCGCCAGCGGACGGCCCGGGTGGTCTTCGACCGCACGGCGGTGCAGGGCGCCCCGGTGTCCGGAGAGTCCCTTCTCTGCCGGTGAGGGCCGGTGAGGGCCGATGAGGGCCGATGAAGGCCGCTGGGGGCCCGTAACAACGCGTAACAGCGGGTGGCCAGCCCGCCGGGGCGTTCGCTAGGGTGCGGCTCCATGGCTCACACTCCCCATGGTCAGGCTCCGGATCCGAACTACGACCCGGCGGGCAGCACGCAGATGTTCCGCGCCTTCGTCGACGAGGGCGCCCCGCAGGGACAGCCCCGCCAGCCCGGTCACACCCCGCCGCAGGTGCGGCGCGCCGCCGGCGGCTCGCGCCTCGGCCTGATCGTCGGCGTCCTGGTCGTCCTGGCCGCGGTCGCGGGCGCGGCCTGGATCGCGCTGGGCTGATCCCTCCCGTACGACACCCTCCCGTACGACACCCGCCCGCACACCCGTGGGCCCCGCCCCCGCGCGGGGCCTCCCGGTGTCCGTACGACGCGGGCTGCGGGCCTCAGTCCGCCGTCAGGCCCTCGCGCAGCTGCGCCAGGGTGCGGGTGAGCAGCCGGGAGACGTGCATCTGCGAGATGCCCACCGTCTCGCCGATCTGCGACTGCGTCATGTTGGCGAAGAAGCGCAGCATGATGATCTGCCGCTCGCGCGCGGGCAGTCGGGCCAGCAGGGGCTTGAGCGACTCGCGGTACTCCACGCCCTCCAGCGCGCTGTCCTCGTAGCCGAGGCGGTCCGCGAGGGAGCCCTCGCCGCCGTCCTCCTCGGGGGAGGTGGAGTCCAGGGAGCTGGCGGTGTAGGCGTTGCCCACCGCGAGGCCGTCGACCACGTCCTCCTCCGATACCCCCAGGCAGCGGGCGAGTTCGGGGACGGTGGGCGAGCGGTCGTACTTCTGCGACAGCTCGTCGCTGGCCTTGGTCAGCGCCAGGCGAAGCTCCTGCAGCCGGCGCGGGACGCGCACCGACCAGCTGGTGTCGCGGAAGTAGCGCTTGATCTCGCCGATGACCGTCGGCATGGCGAAGGTCGGGAACTCCGTGCCGCGGCCGCAGTCGAAGCGGTCGATCGCCTTGATCAGGCCGATCGTGCCGACCTGGACGATGTCCTCCATCGGCTCGTTGCGGCTGCGGAAGCGGGCCGCCGCGTAGCGCACGAGGGGGAGGTTCAACTCGATGAGGGTGTCGCGGACATAGGTGCGCTCGGCGCTGTCCGGTGCCAGCTCGGCGAGCCGCAGGAACAGGGAGCGGGAGAGCGCGCGGGTGTCGATGGCGCCGCCGGTCGTCGGCAGGTTGCCGGTCGTGGTCACGGCGTCGGTCGCGGCCGCAATCGCCGGGTCGTCAACGGTGAGCACCTTGGAGCTGCCCAGTTCTACGGACATGCCACCCCCTTGAGGTCGCGGTCGGTTCGCAGCCTTCCTGCCGGGCGGCATCCGCCCGGTCGGTCCAGCCTCATCCTGAATACCGGAGGGCGGGCCGCGGCAAACACGGTTCCAGCAGAATGTCACAAGTCGGCAACACGCTGAAGCGCCAAATCGACATATCCGCGCTGATGGCAGCCCTGGGGACCGGAGCGGGCCCTACCCGTTCCGGTTACGAATCGATCTTGTTTGCGGACCGCAGCCGCGCGAAGCTCCGCGAGAGCAGCCGGGAGACGTGCATCTGGGAGACGCCCAGCTCAGCGCTGATCTGCGACTGCGTGAGGTTGCTGTAGTAGCGCAGCACCAGGATCCGCTGCTCGCGCTCGGGGAGTTGGACCAGCAGGTGCCGGACGAGGTCGCGGTGCTCGACGCCGACGAGCGCCGGGTCCTCGTAGCCGAGGCGGTCGAGCAGGCCGGGTGAACTCTCGCCCTCCTGTGCGGCCTCCAACGAGGCCGCGTGGTACGCCCGTCCGGCCTCGCGGCAGGCGAGCACCTCCTCCTCGGGGACGCCGAGGCGCTCGGAGACCTCCGCGACGGTGGGGTGGCGGCCGTGCAGGGTGGTGAGGTCCTCGGTGGCCCCGTTGACCTGCACCCACAGCTCGTGCAGCCGGCGCGGGACGTGGACGGTGCGCACGTTGTCCCTGAAGTAACGTTTGATCTCGCCGACCACGGTGGGCATGGCGAAGGTGGGGAACTGCACGCCGCGCTCCGGGTCGAAGCGGTCGATGGCGTTGATCAGGCCGATCGTGCCGACCTGGATCACGTCCTCCATCGGCTCGTTGCGGCTGCGGAAGCGGGCCGCCGCGTAGCGGACCATCGGCAGGTTCGCCTCGATCAGCGCGGCCCGGATCCGGGCGCGCTCGGGGGAGCCGGGCGGCAGTTGGGACAGCTCCTGGAAGAGCACCTGGGTCAGCGCCCGGGTGTCGGTGGGCCGCTGCCTGGGGGGCGTCTGCGGTGACACGGGCGGCCCTGGGGCGGGCGGCGCGGCGCTGGTCGACACGGACCGAACCACCCCTTCTGCATACCTAGTCAGCGGGGGACCCCGGAGATCAGCGGCGGCCCTCATGGGAACAAAACGGGAAAACCAGGAAAAGCGGTCATAGCATCACAAGAGATGTGCACTGTGCGCAAGCACCGCAATTCGTCGTGTTGACGATCGATGGGGTCGAACACCCCTTCCCATACGGTCAATTCGACCCCGGGCGGGCGGAGCCGACCGCCGCTCGGCCGGCCGGTCAGTTGACCAGCTCGCTCATGAAGTCGCCGATGCCCTCCGCCGCGTCCGCGAGGCCGCTGAAACCGACACCGACCAGCTCGGCGGAACGCTCCGGCGAGGTGATGATGGTGTACAGGACAAAGACGACCAAGATGGATATCGCCAGCTTCTTCACATCCACGATGCGCCCACAACCTCCCCGGCGGTCGCCCATGCGCCGCCCTCCGCCATCGGGCGAGTCTATCGATCGGCCTTGCGATTGACGGACGAAAGTCCCCTGCTCCCAGGTCTTTCGGCGCTCCGGATAAGGACCGGGGCAGGGCACCATGGAAAGCGAGCCCCCGGATCCGCCAGGAACCGGGCGCGCTCCGGGACGGCCTCACTGCGTGGCCGACGCGCGCCGCACTTCCCCCAGCGGCGCAGCGGGGCCTGACGGCCGTCCTCGTCGGGGGGAGGCGGCGCTGTCCCCCCGATGCCGCCTCTCCCCGTACCCCACCGATACGCAGTCACCGCACCAGCCCCACCCCGGAACGGCCGCTCACGGTCCGGACGTGGGGCTTTCGCATGTCCGGGGGCGGATCGCGGGGCGTGCTCCGTAAAGACCTGCGGCCATAAATCGAACAGCAGTAGCATTGCGGGGTGGCTGAAGCGATGAGGGAAACCCAGCAGCCCGAGGCCGAACTCGCCCGGGTGCGTGCCGATCTGACCGCGCTCTGGCGCACTCTGCCCTGGTCCACCGACCCCTTCCCCGGCCGCTGCGAGGACCTGGGCTGGCTGCGGGTGGAGCTGGTGGCCAGCCCTGCCTGGACCCCCGAGCAGCAGGCGGAGGTGGAGCGGCTGCGGGCCAGGGAGCGGGAGCTGGTGCTGTGGCTGGGGAGGGCGGCGTAGCGGCTGCTACGCCCCGGGGGGCGGCACCGCCCGCGGTCCGTACGCCCCCGGTACCAGCGGGCCGCGCTCGCGCTGGGCGTCCAGCGCCGCCTCGGCCAGGGCCCGTACGAGCGCGGTCTCGTGGGCCGTACGCCAGACCAGCGCCCAGCGCGAGTGCTCGGCGTCGCGGATGGGGACGAAGTCGATGTCCGCACGCGGGTAGTGCCGGGTGACCGGGGCGAAGACCACCGTGGCGCACAGCCCCGCGGCCACCATCGCGAACGCCTCCTGGATCGTCGCCGCCCGGGGCCCGGAGCGGATCGGCCGGCCGCCCGGGGTGTGCGCCGGGCGCAGGGTGCGCAGCCAGTAGTCCGGCACCGGGGCGGTGGGCTGCATCAGCTCGCAGTCGCCCAGGTCCTCCAGCGTGACGTACGGGCGCCCGGCGAGCGGGTGGCCGGGCGCGACTGCCAGCGCGACCGGCTCCACCAGCAGCTCGGGGCCCACCGTCAGGTCCGGCTCGCGTACCGGCAGCCAGGTCAGCTGCACGTCCACCTCGCCGGCCCGCAGCGGGCCGAAGGGGTCGCTGAAGTGGGCCTCGCGGAAGCTCAGTTCGCAGTGCGGGCGGCGCTCGCGGAAGAGCGCGGTGACGTGGGCGATGTCGTGGGCCAGCGGGCCCATGATGCCCAGGCTCAGCGTCCCGGCGGCCCCGCGCGCGGTCTCGGCGGCGCGCCGCAGCCCCTCGGTGATCTGCCGGTAGCCGGCGTCGAGGTCGGTGTGCAGGCGCTCGCCGATCGCGGTGAGGGTCACCCGGCGGCTGGTGCGCTCGAAGAGGGCGGCGCCGATCCGGCGCTCCTGCTTGGCGATGGCCTGGCTGACCCGCGCCTGGGAGATGTGCAGCCGCTCGGCCGTGCGGCCGAAGTGCAGCTCCTCGGCGAGCGTGAGGAAGATCTCGATGTCGCGCAGCTCCACCCGGCTTTTCCGCCTCCCGTCCGCATCCATAACTGGAGGGTTATTCAACCATCTCCGATATGGAGTTGATCAGGACATGATCTGCGGAAATGGTGGAGGTCCGATACGGGTGGCAGCCGCCACGGGGGTGCGGCTGCCCACCCGGGTCCCCCCTGGCGTCCAGGGCCCCCACCAGCCCGTATCCGTCCGCACCGGCACCGGCGGCACGCAGACGGCGGGGGCACGCAGACGGCGGGGGCCCGCCCACTGCAGCCGGGCAGGCCCCCACCTACGGTCATCGACCGTGACTCAGCGTAACGTCAGAGTGTGACGACTGTCAGCTCCCCGTCCGCGTAGCTCTTGCGCAGCGCCTTCTTGTCGAACTTGCCCACGCTCGTCTTGGGCACCGCCTCGATCAGCGTCCAGCGCTCCGGCAGCTGCCACTTCGCGATCCGCTCGCCGAGGAAGGCGCGCAGCTCCTCGAAGTCCAGCTCCGCGCCCGCCACGGGCACCACGGCGGCCAGCGGGCGCTCGTCCCACTTGGGGTCGGGGACGGCGACCACGGCGGCCTCCGCGACCTGCGGGTGCGCCATCAGCTCGTTCTCCAGCTCCACCGAGGAGATCCACTCGCCGCCGGACTTGATGACGTCCTTGGCGCGGTCGGTGAGCGTCAGGAAGCCGTCGGCGGTGATGGTGCCGACGTCGCCGGTACGCAGCCAGCCGTCCTCGCTGAACTTGTCCTCCGGGCGGAAGGGCTCACCCTGCGCGCCGCCGTAGTACGCCCCCGCGATCCACGGGCCGCGCACCTCCAGCTCGCCGGCCGCCGCGCCGTCCCAGGGCTGCACCGTGCCGTCGGGGCCGACCAGGCGCGCCTCGACGGAGGCGGCGAAGCGGCCCTGGGTGAGGCGGTAGGCGAACTCCTCCTCGCCGTCGACGCCGGGCGGCGCGTAGCAGACCGTGCCCAGCGGGGAGGTCTCCGTCATGCCCCAGGCGTGGACCAGGCGGATGCCGTGGCGCTCGTCGAACGCCTTCATCAGCGCCGGCGGGCAGGCGGAGCCGCCGATGATGACGCGGCTGAGGGAGGAGGTGTCGCGCGGCTTGGCGTCCAGCTCGGCCAGCAGTCCCTGCCAGATGGTCGGCACGGCGCCGGAGATGGTCGGGCGGAGCTGCTCGATCATGTCGGCCAGCGGGGCCGGCTGCAGGAAGCGGTCGGGCATCAGCAGCGAGGCGCCGGCCATGAACGCGGCGTGCGGCAGCCCCCAGGCGTTGACGTGGAACATCGGCACGACGGGCAGCGCGAGGTCGGCCGGGGTGAGGCCGAAGGACTCGGCGGAGTTGACCTGCATGCAGTGCAGGTAGACCGAACGGTGGCTGTAGAGCACGCCCTTGGGGTCGCCGGTGGTGCCGGAGGTGTAGCACAGCGCGGCGGCCTCGCGCTCGTCGATCTCGGGCCAGTCGTACGTCTCGGGGCGGCCGGCGATCAGCTCCTCGTACTCGTGGACCCGCACGCCCAGGCCCTCCAGCGGGGTGCGGTCGCCGACGCCGGCGACGACCACGTGCTCGACGCTCTTGAGGTGCGGCAGCAGCGGTGCGAGCAGCGGGATCAGGGTGCCGTTGGCGATGACGACGCGGTCCGCCGCGTGGTTGACGATCCACGCCAACTGGGCGGGCGGCAGGCGGAGGTTGAGGGTGTGCAGCACGGCGCCGGCGGCGGGGATCGCCAGGTACGCCTCCAGGTGCTCGGCGTTGTTCCAGGCCAGGGTGGCGACCGGCTCCTGCGGGCGGACGCCCAGCTCGTCGCGGAGGGCGTGGGCGAGCTGTGCGGCGCGGGCGCCCACCTCGGCGAAGGAGCGCTCCTGCGGCTCCCCGCCGGTCCAGGTGACGACCTTCGCGCGGCCGTGGACCGTGGACCCGTGGGTCAGGATCCGCGAGACGGTCAGGGGTACGTCCTGCATCGTGCTCAGCACGTGGGCCTCCAGGCGGCGGTATGGGAGGCGCTGATTCACGGAACGGAAAAGCGCCAGCAATCACTGGCGCTGATTGTGCCGTCCGGGGGTCGGATTGTCACCGGTTCGGCCCCATGAAGTCCCGGCCCCGCCCCGCCCCCGCGCTAGGCGGCGGCCACCAGCTCCTCCAGCCCCGCGTCCTCCCGCAGCTTGGCCAGCGCGCGCGAGACGGCGCTCTTGACCGTACCGACCGAGACCCCGAGCAGCTCGGCGGTGCGGACCTCGCTCAGGTCCTCGTAGTAGCGCAGCACCACCATCGCCCGCTGCCGCGCCGGCAGCCGCAGCACCGCCCGCCACACCGCGTCGCGCACCGCCTGGCGCTCGGCCGGGTCGCCGCAGCGCGCGGACCGCGGCGCGGCGGCCGGCTCGGGCGACTCGGGCAGCTCGTCGCCCGCCGCGAACTCCGCCACCCGCCGCCGGCGCCACTGCGAGGTACGGGTGTTGAGCAGCGCGCGGCGGACGTAGCCGTCCAGGGCGCGCGGGTCCTCGATCCGCTCCCAGGCGAGGTAGGTGCTGGTGAGCGCGGTCTGCAGCAGGTCCTCGGCGTCCGCCGGGTTGGGCGTCATGGCACGCGCGGTGCGCAGCAGGACCGGGCCGCGCTCGGTGACGTACGAGGTGAACGTCGGCCGGGGCGGGAGGGCGCCGGGGGCGGTGTCGGCGCTGCGGCGCAGGGTGGCGGTCATAGCGTCCACGCTAGGAGCCGGGCACCCGGCGCGGGATCGGCCAAAGGTCGCGAGCGCGGCTCCGCCTCAGGGAGTAGGGGTGGGGCCCGCCCCACCTCCTGAGGTCGGAGAAGCCCCGGCCCCGTCCCTGACACGCGGCGGCCGCGTCCCTCGGGGGACGCGGCCGCCTGGGCTCGTACGGGCGGGCTTACCAGAGCTTGGAGAAGAGGATCGTCGTCTCGCTCTGGTCGATGTAGTTGCCCCAGCCGATGACGTTGGCCGAGTTGCTCTTGTTCGAGCCGCCGCCCAGGGCCACCTGCTGGACCTGGGAGTTGATGCCTCCGCTCTTGCCCTTCACGGACAGGGACTGGCCGACGTTGGCGGCGTTGGAGAAGCCGTGGGCGAAGGCGCCGTCGTCCGCATGGGCGATGCCGCCCATCATCGCTGCGGCGAGCGGGATCGAGGCCACGGCGGCGATGAGGCGAGCGGTGCGGATCGATGCCATGTGGGCCATGTGGAATGCCTCCCGTAAGGATGGAAGTCGAGCTGGTACCGGGGCGGTTGGCCGGCCTCCCGGCTGCGGGTTGCGACGTCGCGGAGACATCTCTGCCCGGCGATAGGGGACTTATCGCAGCAGATACCTCGAATCCCCCGCAGGCGTGAGCGCAGGCCCGCAAACCTCCCGCCCCACCCCCTTCCGATCATCGAACGTTCGTACGAATATAGGGGTATGGACGGACCTGTTTCGGCCCATTCCCCCGCGCTGGCCGCGGCCCTCGCCGCCGCCCGCCACCAGCTGCCCGTCTTCCCCCTCTCCCGCACCAAGCAGCCCGCGATCCCCTCCCCGCACCGCGGCGCCCCTCCCGGCGGGGAGCCCCCCGCCCCCTGCCGCGGCGAGTGCGGCCTCCCGGGCCACGGCGTCCACGACGCCACCACCGACCCCGCCGCACTGCGCGCCCTCTTCGCCGCCGCCCCCTGGGCCACCGGCTACGGCATCGCCTGCTGCCGGCCGCCGCACCACCTCATCGGCGTCGACCTGGACGTCAAGCACGGCGCCGACAGCCTCGCCGCGCTCCAAGCCCTGGGCGGAGTCCACGGGTTCACCCTCCCGGAGACCGTCGTCGTCGCCACCCCCAGCGGGGGCCTGCACCTGTGGTTCACCGGGCCGCCGGACGCCGCCGTCCCCAACTCCGCCTCCCGGCTGGCCCCCGGCATCGACGTCCGCGGCCGCGGCGGCTACCTCACCGGCCCCGGCTCGCGCACCCTCGCCGGCGGCTACCGCCTCGCTGCGGGCTCCGCCCTCTTCCCCGCCCCTGTCCCCGCCGCCCTCCTGCGCCTGCTCACCGCGCCGCCCACCCCGACGGCGCCACCGCCCCGCCGCGCCCCCGGCCCTCCCCGCACCCCCGACGCCCGCGCCGAGGCGCTGGTGCGCTTCGTCCAGCGCTCGCGCCCCGGGGAGCGCAACGCCCGGCTGTTCTGGGCGGCCTGCCGGGCGTACGAGTCCGGGCACGGCAGCTCCCTCGCGCAGACCCTCGTGGACGCCGCCACCGCCACCGGCCTCACCCCCCGCGAGGCCCGCGCCGCCGTCGATTCCGCCGCCCGCCACCAGCGCCGCGACCGTTTCCCGCCATCTGCCTGCTGAGTCCCAACCCGCCCCGTTACCTTGAGCGTTGAACGAACGCGCGTGCCCCGCCGACCTCTTTGCAATGGAGACCACGTGACCACCCACGCCGCCCAGCCCGACCCCGTGATCGACACGACCGTCCCGCACTCCCCCCGGATCTGGAACTACTGGCTCGGCGGCAAGGACAACTACGAGGTCGACCGCGTGGTGGGCGACCAGTTCTGCGAGATCTACCCGGACATCGTCCCCGTCGCCCGCCACTCGCGCGCCTTCCTCAGCCGCGCCGTGGCGCACCTCGCGGGCGAGGCGGGCGTCCGGCAGTTCCTCGACATCGGTACGGGCCTGCCCACCCTGGACAACACCCACGAGGTCGCCCAGCGCACCGCCCCCGACGCGCGCATCGTCTACGTCGACAACGACCCCATCGTCCTGGCCCACGCCCGCGCCCTGCTCACCTCCAGCCCGGACGGCGTCACCCGGTACATCGACGCCGACCTGCGCGACCCCGACCGCATCGTCGCCGAGGCGGGCGCGATCCTGGACTTCGACCAGCCCATCGCCCTGATGCTGCTCAACATCCTCGGCCACATCGAGGACACCGGCGAGGCCCGCTCCATCGTCAAGCGCCTGCTGGCCGCCCTGCCCGCCGGCAGCTACCTGGTCACCGCCGACGGTACGAGCGAGGTCACCGGCGCGGCCTTCGAGCGGGCCATCGAGATCTGGAACGAGGTCGGCCGGCCCACGTACCACCTGCGCACCCCCGCGGAGCTGGCCGGCTTCCACGAGGACAACGAGCTGCTGGAGCCGGGCGTGGTCTCCTGCTCGCGCTGGCGGCCGGTGGAGAACCCCTTCGGGCTGCCCGCACAGGTCGACGAGTTCTGCGCGGTGAGCCGCAAGCCGTAGGCGCGGCGGCGGGCGGCGTCACCCGCCCACCCGCCCCCGCGTGCGCGCGGACCCCCCGACCGGGAGGGTCGGGGCATGGCCTCCGCTTCCCCCTCCCCGCTGCTGCGCCTGTGGCCCGCGGCGGTCCCCGCCCTCGCCCTCGTGGTCCTCGCCGCCTGCTGGGGCCGCGACCTGGCCGGCTGGGGGATCGCCCTGGTCGGGCTGGCGCTGGTCGGCGCGGTGGTCGCCGCCGTCCACCACGCCGAGGTCGTCGCCCACCGGGTCGGGGAGCCCTTCGGCACCCTGGTCCTGGCCGTCGCCGTCACGCTCATCGAGGTCGGCCTGATCATCACCCTGATGGTCTCCGGCGGCAGCGAGGCGGACTCCCTGGCCCGCGACACGGTCTTCGCCGCCGTGATGATCACCTGCAACGGGGTGGCGGGCGCCGCGCTGCTGGTCGCCTCGCTGCGCTACCGCACCGCCGTGTTCAACGCCGAGGGGGCCGGCGCGCTGCTGGCCACGGTGATCACCCTGGCCACGCTCACCCTCGTACTGCCGCGCTACACCTCCAGCCAGAACGGCCCGGAGTACTCCCCGCCGCAGCTCGCCTACGCCGCCATCGCCTCGCTGCTGCTCTACGGGGTCTTCGTGCTGGTCCAGACGGTCCGCCACCGCGAGCACTTCGTCCCGGTCCGCTCCTACGAGCCCGCGCCCCCGCCCGCCGACGCCCGCCCCTCCCCCGTCCCCGCCACCGCCACCCCGCACGCCCCCACCACCGCCCCAGACACTCCGGCCGAGCGCTGCCGCGACCGCTACCCCGGCGACTACGAGCCCGGCGACCACGGCCCGCGCCCCACCCCCCGCCAGGCGTGGACCAGCCTGGCCCTGCTGCTGCTCGCGCTGATCGCCGTGGTCGGCCTGGCCAAGCTCGCCTCCCCGGCGCTGAAGTCGGCCGTCGACTCCGCCGGCCTGCCCGCCGCCGTGGTCGGCGTCGTCATCGCGCTGCTGGTCCTGGCGCCCGAGACGATCACAGCGGTACGGGCCGCGGCCCGCGACGAGGTGCAGACCAGCCTGAACCTGGCCTACGGCTCCGCGGTCGCCAGCATCGGCCTGACCATCCCGGTGATCGCGCTGGCCTCCATCTGGATCGACGGCAAGCTGCTGCTGGGCCTGGGCGCCACCCATCTGGTGCTGCTCGTGCTGACCGCGATCGTCGGCACCCTCACGGTCGTCATGGGCCGCGCGACGCTGCTGCAGGCGGGGGTGCACCTGGTGGTCTTCGCCTCGTTCGTCTTCCTGGCGGTCAACCCCTGACCCCGCGCCGGGCCGCCTGCGAAAAAAGCCCGAGGGCCGGCGGGGACTCCCCGCCGGCCCTCGGTGCGCACCGCCGGGGACTCAGCCCCGACGCAGGCGCGCCATCCACTCCTCGACCTCGTCGGCGCGGCGCGGCAGCCCCGCCGAGAGGTTCACGTTGCCGTCCTCGGTGACCAGGATGTCGTCCTCGATGCGCACACCGATGCCCCGGTACTCCTCCGGCACCGTCAGGTCGTCGGCCTGGAAGTACAGCCCCGGCTCCACGGTCAGCACCACGCCCGGCTCCAGCTCGCTGTTGACGTACTGCTCGGTGCGCGCGGCGGCGCAGTCGTGCACGTCCAGGCCGAGCATGTGGCCCGTGCCGTGCAGCGTCCAGCGGCGCTGCAGCCCCAGCTCCAGCACCTTCTCCACGTCCAGGTCGCCCAGCAGCCCCCAGGACACCAGCCGCTCGGCCAGCACCCGCTGGGCGGCGTCGTGGAAGTCGCGGTACGGGGCACCCGGCTTCACGGCCGCGATGCCGGCCTCCTGGGCGTCGTAGACCGCGTCGTAGATGCGGCGCTGCAGCGCGGTGAAGCGGCCGTCGACCGGGAGGGTACGGGTCACGTCGGCGGTGTAGTAGCTGCGCGTCTCCACACCCGCGTCCAGCAGCAGCAGGTCGCCGGAGCGCACGGGGCCGTCGTTGCGCACCCAGTGCAGGGTGGTGGCGTGCGGGCCGGAGGCGCAGATGGAGCCGTAGCCGACGTCGTTGCCCTCGATACGGGCGCGCAGGAAGAACGTGCCCTCGATGTAGCGCTCGGAGGTGGCCTCGGCCTTGTCGAGCACCTTCACGACGTCCTCGAAGCCGCGGGCGGTGGCCTCGCAGGCGAAGCGCAGCTCGCCGATCTCCCAGGCGTCCTTCACCCGGCGCAGCTCGGAGAGGTGGACGCGGAACTCCTCGTCGCGCTCGGCGGTCACCTTGTCGGTGAGCGCCGACTCGATCACGGTGTCGTAGCCGCGCAGCACCCGCACCGGGCCGGTGGCCCCGGTCAGCGCCTCGGGCAGCTCGCGGACGTCCTTCACCGCGAGGCCCAGCAGCTTCTCGTTCTCGGTGAGGCTGTTGCGGCGGCCGACCCACAGCTCGCCCTGGCCGGAGAGCCAGAACTCGCCGTTCTCGCGGTCGGAGCGCGGCAGCAGGTAGGCGGTGGCCTCGTGGCCGGCGCCGTCCTTGGCGGGCTCCAGCACCAGTACGCCGTTCTCCGTGTCGTCGCCGGTGAGGTAGACGTAGTCGGAGGAGGGGCGGAAGGCGTAGTCGGTGTCGTTGGCGCGGACCTTCAGGCGGCCCGCCGGGATCACCAGGCGCTCGCCGGGGAAGGCGGCGGACAGCGCGGCGCGGCGGCGCGCGGTGTGCCCGGCCTGCTCGATGGGCTCCAGCACGTGGCGCTCGGTGTCGGCCCAGCCCTGCTTCATGTTCTCGGCGAGTTCGTCGGAGACGCCCGGGTACAGCCCGTTCTTGCGCTGCTTGAGCGCCTCGGCCTGCTCACCCTCGGTGGTCTCCGGGGCATCCGGGCCGACCGACTCGCCCAGCTCCGTCTGCCCGTCCCGGTTCTCGGTCGTCCGCTCCGTCACTGCTGCCTCCTGAATCGATACGTCCCCGTCCATCGTATGGGGGAATCCGACAGGTCAGGGCAGCGCGGCGGCGGGAAAGGGGCTACGGGGCGGTCCTGCCGCGCTCAGCGCGTCAGCTGCACCGCCAGCAGCACCACGTCCTCCGGATGGTCCTGGTCCTGCGCCCTGCCGTCGGGGCCGTCCGGCAGCATCACCCGCAGCACGTGGTCGGCCAGCAGCTGCGGATCCTGGCGGGCCGGGGGCGGGGCGCACGACGCCGCCTGGTGCAGCCGGCTCAGCGCCCGCTCCATCGGCTCGCCGCTGCGGTGCAGCAGGCCGTCGGTGTAGAGCAGCACCGTCTCGCCGGGGGCGGGGTCGATGTCGATGCTCGGCGCCTCCCAGCAGGCGAGCATGCCCAGCGGGGCGGACAGGGTGGTCTCGGCGAACTCGGTGCGCCTGTCGCCGGTGATCAGCGGCGGGCAGTGCCCCGCCCCGGCCAGCACCAGCCGCCGGCTGCCCGGCTCGACGTGCGCGTAGAGCGCGGTGGCGGTGCGCCGGCCCTCGGTCTGGCGCATCAGCAGCTCCAGGTCGGACAGGACCGCGACCGGGTCCTCCCCCTCCATCACCGCGTACGCCCGCAGGCCCGCCCGCAGCCGCCCCATCGCGGCCACCGCGGCGGCGCCGCTGCCGGTGACCGAGCCGAGTGCCAGGCCCAACGCGCCGTCGGAGAGCGGCAGTACGTCGTACCAGTCGCCGCCGCCGCGCGGGCCCGTGCAGTGCCGGACGGCCAGTCGGGCGCCCGGCACCTGCGGCAGCCGGGGGGGCAGCAGCCCCTCGCGCAGCAGCAGCAGCGCCTGCTGGGTGCGGCGCAGCTCCACCCGCCGGGCCAGGCTCTCGGCGGCGTGGCACAGGTAGAGGGCCAGGAGCTGGCGGCGCCCGTCGGGCGGGACCGTCGGCTCGTCGAAGAGCCAGACGGCCGCGCCGAGCACCGCGCCGGAGCGGGTCACCAGCGGCACCGCGTAGCTGGCGCCGCAGCCCAGGCGGGCGGCGACCTCGCGGTGGCGCGGGTCCAGGTCCGGCTCCTGGGCGAGGTCGGGGTGGAGGATCTCCGCCGCGGGCCGGCCGGGGGCGTCGATCAGCAGCTCGCAGGGCGCGGAGTGGCGCGGGATGGTCTCGATCGCGCCCAACTCGGAGCGGCTGAGCCCCAGTCCGACGTGCGCGATGGGGCCGAGGCCGTCGGCGGGGCGCAGCACCACGAAGCCGCGCCGGGCGCCCACCAGCAGCGCGCCGGCCCGCAGCACCTCGTGCAGCGCGTCGTCCAGGCCGGCGGTGTGGGAGAGGGAGGAGGTCAGCTCGTGCAGGGTCGTCAGGTCCGCGATCCACGAGGTCAGGGCGCCCCGGTCGGCGTCCTCCCCCGCCCCGCCGGGCGCGCCCACCGCGCGGGGCCCCTCGGCGCCGGCCTGGGCGGCGGCCGCCGCCGGGGGCGCGAGGGGCGCGCGGGGCAGGTCGATTCCCGCCACATTCGGCAGCGACGGGGTGCTCAAGGGAGCCGCCGTCCGATCACGGCCGGCCCGTGCCATGCGCTCGTCAGCATCACTAGCCACCCCGTGCCCGTAGATGAATGCCGCCAGCTACCCGGCTGACAGTGCGTCCACATTTACACGTACCGGTGACGCGATGTCCAGTGTTGTCGGCTTGCGGCAGGGTGCGTCTGAAGTGTCCTGGGAACACCTGTGGGATTGGCTGAAAAGCGCCCCTTGCCGCGGGGTGTTGCGGTCTGCTGGGCATGAGTTCTACGGTCTCGAAGACACGCCCCGGAACCCGCGGGGCGTACCGGAGCGTCATACCCGAGGAACGGTGTGACCCCTGCGAACGGCTCCTCCGGGGGGAGGGCGGCAGGGCGTCTCGAGTACTGTCCGCGTGCCGCGCCCGGATCGGGCGGCCCGTGCAGCATGCTCAGGGGGCGGGCACGCGGTCGGCACGTCGGCAACCAGCTTCAGGGCAGCGGGTGTTCATGCCCGCACTCCGCCCGGCAGTCAGGCACGTCAGTCAGTCCTGTTCTAGTCCTGTTCTAGTCCTGTTCCGAGCTGGCCCTGGACCGGACCAGCGGTCCACGCAGGTGCGCGCGACACCCGCCGCACCCCCGTCGCGGGAACGATCGAGGAGGCGGTGCGCTGATGCGCGAGACCCCCGGAAGACGCATGCGGCGCAGGCTCGGACTCCCCGGGAGTACGGGCTCCGCGCTGCCGGCCGCGGCCTTCGACTACGCCGCCGGCTTCGGCTGGCGCGTCCTGCCCGGCGCGAGCCCGGCCCCCCGGCGCGAGCCGGAGGTCCCGTTCCTCGTACGGCGCGCCGCGGCCCGCCCCGCTCCGGTGCGCTGTTCGTGCCCCGTCCCCGACTGCCCGCAGCCCGGGGCGCACCCCCTCGATCCGCCGCTGCCGGCCGCCACCGCCGATCCGCGCATGGTGCGCTGGTGGTGGCGGGTACGCCCGCAGGCGTCCCTGCTGCTGGCCACCGGCGGCCGCGGCCCGAGCGCCGTCAGCCTCCCCGCTCCGGCCGGCGCGCAGGCACTGCGCGCCCTGGACAGGCGCGGGGTGCGCACCGGCCCCGTGGTGGCCACGCCACAACGCTGGGCACTGCTGGTGGCCCCGTACAGCCTGGCCGAACTGGGCGAGCTGCTCTACGAGTTGGAGTGGGTCCCCCCCACCCTGCGCTTCCACGGCGACGGCGGCTACCTGGCCCTCCCCCCCACGACATGCGGAGCAGCCCGAACACACTGGGAACGCCCCCCGCAGACAGGCCCGACCACAGCCCCCTGGCTACCGGAGGTATCCACGGTAATCAACGAACTGGTAGCGGCAGGCGCGGCAATGAGCCCCTCAGAACAGAACGGCCGCTAAGCCTTATAGCTCACCCCGGAGAGCGGCGTCCGGTGCGTGCTCTCGGCGTGCGGTGGATCAGGTCATGTGGCGGAGCCACCTGTCCTGATTCGCCGTGCGGCCGGGGGTACCCCCTGCTCGAAGAGCTTGGGGGCGCGTGCCGGGCGTTGCGAAAACCCGGTCGCTGGCGACGGGGGATGCACCAGCGACCGGGCGTATGAGTGACCGTAACAAGGAATCGGCGATACGCAAATTGCCGGCCGGCCTCCGATCGCGGCTTTCCCGACCGGAGTGACCAATGCCATAGCGCCCTTGTGCGGTGCGTGTCCGGACCGTCGCCGCAGGGTGACGAAGCGCCCGCGGCGGCGGTCGGTCCGCGCGGGGGGAGGCCCCGCGCGGATCGCTCAACTCAGCGTGATCTGCCGGTTGGTGAGGCTGCTGCGCGCACCGCGCTCGGCCGCGGTCAGCGGACCGGTCGCGGTCAGTGCCCCGGTCAGGCGCTCGGCGAAGGCGGCGGCCGGCTTCTCGCAGTCCTCGGCGGTCATCGTCGTGGGCAGGTCCCAGACCGGTACGAGCAGGCCGTGCGCCCGGAAGGAGCCGACCAGGCGGGTGCCCTCGCCGAGCGAGGACTCGCCGGCCGCGTGCAGCCGGGCCAGCGCGTCCAGGAGGCGGTCCTCCTCGTGCGGCATCACCCAGCGCAGGTGGTTCTTCTCCGGGGTCTCGCACCAGTAGGCCGACTCCACGCCCGCCAGTCGTACGGTCGGCAGCGCGGCGGCGTTGGCCCGCTCCAGGGAGGCGGCGACCTCGCCGGAGGCGGCGTCGGCGTCCTCGATCCAGAACTCGAAGCCCGGGTGCACCCGCGGCTCGAACGGGGCCTCGGTGTCGAGGAGTTCCTGCAGCCCGGGGCCGTCGGCGGCGCCCGCGACGGCGGCCACCGGGGTGCCGGGCTCGGCGGCGAGGGCGGCGGTCAGCACGGCGGCGAGGTCGCGGCTGATGTCGTCGCCGGGGGTGTCGTTCTGCAGGCCGATCAGAACCGCGCCGTTCTCGCGGCGCAGTGCGGGCCAGGCCATCGGCAGCACGGTCGCCAGGGTGACGGAGGGGACGCCCTCGGGGAGGCCGTCCTTCAGGGTCAGCTCCACGGTGGCGGCGGGGACCAGTTCGCGCAGGGCGATCCAGTCGCACTCCGCCGGCAGCCCTTCGAAGGGGCGGCGCGCGGGCCCCGCGGCGCTGTCGGCGGCGCGGCCGTGGCACGCCTTGTAGCGGCGGCCGGAGCCGCACGGGCAGGGCTCGCGGGCACCGACGACGGGGATCTCGCCCGCGGTGGCCTGGGGCCGGTTGCTTGCTGCCTGGGGCTGCGGGCGGCGCTTCTTGGCCATGCTTGTCGGTCTCCCGGATCCTGCGCGCGGTGTGCCGCGGCGGCGGCTCGTACGCGCGCGAGCTTAGCCGCTTTCCCGGGGAGGGCCGGGCGGCCGGTCGTACACCGCAGCCGGGCCTACGAGGCGAGGTCCGCCGTGTAGAGCGCCTCCGCGCGGCGGGGGAGCGCGGCCCAGACCGTGACCTCGCCGGCGCCGTAGTCGACGCCCCAGTCCTTCGCGAGGCTGCGGATGATCGCCAGGCCCCGGCCGCCGTGCGCGGTCACCGAAGGGCTGGCCGGGAGGGGGCGGGTGGGGCCGCCGCCGTCCGTCACCGCGACCGTGATGCGGCCACGCGCGTCGAGCGCCCAGTGGGCCCGTACCGCGCCGTCCGCGCCGATCGGGCGGGCGTGGCGGCAGGCGTTGCTCAGCAGCTCCGAGAGGATCAGCACCGCGTCGTCCACCGCCGTATCGGCCGCTCCGGCCCGCGTCAGCTCACTGCGCATCCGGCGCCGGGCGCCGCCCACGCCGGCCGGGCCGTGGGGCACCGCCACCGTCGAGGACGCGGGCACCGCGTGTGCCATCACGTACGTCACCACCCCCGAAACCCCTTCCACACCCTGCCGCCGCCCCGGATCCGCTGCTGCGGACCGCCGTCGACCGCCGCCCCACGCCAGGGGAGAGATGCCCTCGCCCGTCGGGGCGGAAACCGGGCGGCGGTGGTGCCTTGACGTACTCGTTATGAACAGTTGCGCAACGAATGCGGCGGCGTGCGGTCGGTAGCGGTTTCGGTGGCCGTCGTTCCGTTTGCGTACGGGGCTTGTGCGCGGGCGGTTACCGGCCGAGTTGGGCCAGCACCTGCCGGGGCCGGTTGGTGATGATCGCGTCCACGCCCAGCCGCGCGCACAGCTCCACGTCCTCCGGTTCGTCCACCGTCCAGACGTGCACCTGGTGGCCGGCGCGGTGCAGGCGCGCCACGTACTCCGGACTGCTCCGCACGATCCGCAGACCCGGCCCGGCGATGCGCACCCCCGGCGGCAGCGAGCCGTCGCGGTAGCGGGGGAGGAGGAACTGCGTCAGATAGACGGTGGGCACCTGCGGCAGCCGCTCGCGCACCCGCTGCAGCGAGCGCGCCGAGAAGCTCATCACCCGCACCGCCGGCGCCTCCCCCGCGGGCGGCCGGTCCAGCCCGTACTCCCGCAGCAGCGCCACCAGCCGCTCCTCGACCTGCCCGGCCCAGCGCGTGGGGTGCTTGGTCTCGATCGCCAGCTCCACCCGGCGCGGGGCCTCGGCGACGAGCTGCAGCAGGCGCTCCAGGGTCAGGACGGAGGTGCGCTCCCACTCGGGCGCCTCGTCCTCGGCGGCGGTGGGCTTCCACGAGCCGAAGTCGAGGGCGGCCAGCTCCGCCAACTCCAGCCGGGAGACCGCCCCTTTGCCGTTGGAGGTGCGGTTGACGCGCCGGTCGTGGACGCAGACGAGATGGCCGTCCGCGGTCAGCCGGATATCGCACTCCAGAGCGTCCGCGCCGGAGTCGATAGCGGTACGGTAGGCCGCCAGCGTGTGTTCGGGTGCCTCCTGCGAGGCGCCGCGGTGGGCGATGACGGCGGGGGTCTGCGTCCGGGTGGCTTCCACCGGGTCATGGTGCCACCTGCGGGCGCCCCGGCCGCGTGGGACGTACGAAACGGAAGGCTTGCGCACGCAGGCGGGACGCTTTCGTACGAAGCGCGCGGGCGCCGCCCGTTCGCGCGCCACCGGATGCGCCCGCCGTGTCCGGGAAGAAGGATGGCCGTCCACGCGTGTGTGCGCCTTACCGTCCCCTGACACCTCGTGGGCCACCCTGGTAGGGGGTTACGCACCCCGCCGGGGGCCGGCGTGTCGTGGACGCTGCCGGGACGGGGGCACAAGGGTCCGAGCTGAGGGAGACGAGTACACGTGAGCACCGAGAACGGCCCGACGCCCGAGCGCCCGGACTCCCCGCCCCCGGCGGGTGGTCCGTCCGCGCCCGCCGGCGGGGGGCAGCCTCCGGAGCACACTCAGGGCGCGCCGCACGCCGCCGGGCCGCAGTGGGGGGCGCCCGCCGGGCCCGGGGGGCCGTCGCCGTACTCCCCGTGGGGGGCGCCGCCGCCGGCGGCCGGCGGTGGTGCGGGCGCCGGTGGGGGCTGGGGCAGCGCGCCCGGTGGTCCGACGCCCGGCTCCGACTCCGGCTCCGGCTCCGGGAAGAAGGGCGCGGGCGGGCTGGTCGCCGCGGTCCTCGCGGCGGCTCTGCTGGCCGGCGGGGTCGGCGGCGGCATCGGCTACTGGGCCGCCGAGCACAACGACGACGACTCCTCCTCGACCACGATCTCCGCCCCCGACGGCGGCAGCCAGCGCATCGAGAACCCGCCCGGTTCGGTGGCCGCCATCGCCAACAGGGCGCTGACCTCCGTCGTCACGATCGAGGCCCGCGGCGCCTCCGACGGCGACGGCGGCACGGGCACGGGGTTCGTGTACGACAAGGAGGGCCACATCCTCACCAACAACCACGTGGTGGCCTCCGCGGCGAACGGCGGGAAGCTCTCGGCGACGTTCTCCGACGGCAAGACCTACGACGCCGAGGTCGTCGGCCGGGCGCAGGGCTACGACGTGGCGGTCATCAAGCTCACCAACGCCTCCGGCGCCAAGCTGACCCCGCTGCCGCTGGGCGACTCCACCGCGGTGGACGTCGGCGACATGGCGATCGCGATCGGCGCGCCCTTCGGCCTCTCGGGCACGGTGACGACGGGCATCGTCAGCGCCAAGAACCGCCCGGTGGCCTCCGGGGACGGGCAGAGCGACAAGAACTCGTACATGAGCGCGATCCAGACGGACGCCTCCATCAACCCCGGCAACTCGGGCGGCCCGCTGCTCGACACCCAGGGCCGGGTCATCGGCGTCAACTCGGCGATCCAGACGACCAGTCAGGGCGAGTTCGGCGGCCAGGGCGGCTCCATCGGCCTGGGCTTCGCCATCCCGATCAACCAGGCCCACTGGGTCGCCGACACCCTGATCAAGGACGGCGAGCCGGTCTACGCGGTGATCGGCGTCCAGGTCGACATGTCGTACCAGGGCCAGGGCGCCCGCGTCTCGGAGTCGAGCAGCGGCTCGACCCCCGCGGTCACCCCGGGCGGCCCGGCGGCGAAGGCCGGCATCAAGCCGGGCGACGTGATCACGAAGGTGGACAACACGGTGATCGACAGCGGCCCGACGCTGATCGGCCAGCTGTGGACGCACAAGCCGGGCGACAAGGTGAAGGTCACCTACGAACGCGACGGCAAGGAGCAGACGACGACGATGGTGACGCTGGGCGAGTTCAAGGGCGATCGCTGACCCGGCGCCGCGTGATGCGCTGAACGAAAGGGGGCACCTCCGGGTGGAGGCGCCCCCTTCGCGCACGTCCCCACCGTGCGGGACGCACCCGTCCCACTCCCACCCGGGGCCGGTACTCTGTACCCGCGCTCGCCCCTTGCCGGCGGGAGCGAGGTGGGTTGCCCGAGCGGCCTAAGGGAACGGTCTTGAAAACCGTCGTGGCAGCGATGTCACCGTGGGTTCAAATCCCACACCCACCGCAGCAGGTCAGAGAAGGTGCTGATCAGAAGGGGTGTCCCGAGAACGGGGCGCCCCTTCGTCATGGGCCCTGTCTCACCCTGAACCGCCCCTGTTCCGTTTTGGATCATTGTTTGTGGACCAGGCGTGGACCACGGTCCATCGATCCGCAGGCCGCTGACCAGCCACTATGGGACAGTCGTGCAGTGCTCAGATATCCGAGTGCCGCAGTTGGCGAGCCGCCGTACCATCCCGGCGTGACAACGACCTACGTGCTTGATGGGCAGCGGATCCACAACCTTGAGGACTTCTGGCGGGTGATGGGAGAGGCGGTGAACGGCCCGGGAGGATACTTCGGCAGGAACCTCGACGCCTTCCGTGACTGCCTATGGGGAGGCTTCGGCACGCCGGATGACGGCGAATTCAAGGTTCAGTGGCGGGAGCACGCGTGCTCGAAGCAGGCCCTTGGCTACCCGGAGACGGTCCGGCAGCTCGAGATACGGCTGAAGCGTTGCCACCCCACGAACCGAGGATGGGTCACCGAGGACCTGAACGCCGCGCTGGCAGGCAGAGGCCCGACGGTATTCGACTGGCTTGTCGAGATCTTCGAAGAGACCGCACCTGAAGCACTGGAGCTCGGCTGAGAGACAGGTCGTCGCACGCGAAAGGGGTGCCCCGTGATGGGACGCCCCTTCTGGCTTGGCTGGGCTACTGGTCGTTGGTTTCGGCGAGGGCCCGTTCGATCTGTTGGGACGTTCCCCTGCGCACCGGGCGTCCTGAGTGCAGTTCCAGCTCGATTCCCATGGCCCCTCCCGCGGTCTCGGATACCGAAGCTTCGCAGAGGCCGTCGTCGGCAAGGGGTGTCTGTGGGCTCGTTGAGGTGGGCGTTGTCCGCCATGCTGAAGATCTTCCGGGCGTAGGGGAAAGGTGAGTGCGGTGGCGGCGGGTGAGCGGATGCGGGGGGTGGTGCGGACTCTGATTGATGACCTGGTGCGGTGGGAGCCCGTCGAGGTGCAGGTGCTGCGGATGCTGGCCTCCGCGCTCGCGTTGGCGGGGCCCGTCGCCATCGGGGTGGCGTGCGGGCAGGTCGGGCTGGGGCTGGCCGCCGCGCTCGGGGGGCTGCTGGTCGCCTCCGGTGGGCATCGCGGGACGCTGCGGCACCGGGTCGCCGAGCTGTGCGGGACCGGGGCGGCCGGGGTGTGCGCGGTCTGGGTCGGGATGGAGATCGGCGGCTGGGCGTCCTGGGGCAGCGTGGCGCTGGTGCTCCTCGCCGTGGCGATGGCCCTGCTGGGGTCGCTGCGGCGCCCCCTCGCGGTGGTCGGCGCGCAGGTCACCGTCTTCGCCATCCTGGGCATGAACCTGGGTACGGGCCCGCTGCCCCGGGGCGAGACGCTGCTCCTCTTCGCCTGCGGCGCCGCGGGCGGGGCGCTGGCCACGCTCTGCGTCCACGGGGTGGCGCGGCTCGTGGCGCCCCGGCTGCGCGAGGCCGCCGAGCCGGGCGGGGACCGTTCGCTGCGTGCGGACGCGGCCCGGTGGTGGGCGGGGCTGCGGCATGTCAGCCGCTGGCAGTACCCCCTGCGGCTGGGCGCCTGCCTCACCGTCGCCGAGGTCGTCGCGCATCTGGGGCCGGGCTCGCACTCGTACTGGATCGCCCTCACCGTGAGCCTGGTCGTCCAGCGCGACCACGGGGCGGTGCGGCGCCGTACGGTCCAGCGCGCGGTGGGGACGGCCGTGGGCGTTGCGGCGGGGGCGCTCCTGCTGCACCTGTCGTCGTGGGCGGCGGTGGGGCTGATCGCGGCGATCGGGGCGGTGCGGGCGGAGCTGAAGGAGGCCAACTACACCGCGTACGCGGCGGTGATGACCATGCTGGTACTGGCGCTGACGGCGACCGGGGGCGCGCCGACACCGCAGTTGCTGCGGGAGCGGTTGGTGGACACGCTGCTGGGCTGCCTGATCGGCATCGTGGTGAGCGGCCTCGTACGACGGGCACTCCCGGGCGGGGCGGC
Organism: Streptomyces polyrhachis; assembly: GCF_042663125.1. Lineage (NCBI taxonomy): Bacteria > Bacillati > Actinomycetota > Actinomycetes > Kitasatosporales > Streptomycetaceae > Streptomyces > Streptomyces polyrhachis. Next base: position 84,702 of record NZ_JBHSZO010000008.1, read on the forward strand.
GGCTGCGGCGGGGTCCTGAGCGGAGGTTCACTCGTTTGCGGCTGTCAGCGGGGAGGGGCCGTCGACTTCGTACAGACGCTGATCATGCCGGTGTCCCCGGCTCCGTGACGTCGCCGGGATCCGCGCGAGGGGGTGGGAGGCCGCGGCGGCCACCGATCGACCGTGCGATGGGACATTCCCCCTGCGGCACGTCGCACAGATCAGCGCTCAGCATCGACACGTCCGTCGGGTCTCCGCTTGGATCAGTCCATGCAGCCGCCCGCCGATCCTCCGCCCGCAGTGAACCGGCCTTGTTCGCCCCTGGGATGGGGTGTTGCAGCCATCGCCGTGTGGCTGTTCCCGTTTTGGCTCCTCAGTTCGGTTGTCTCATTGGCCCTGGGGATCATCGGATTGCTACAGGGAGCTCTCACCTACCGAAAATCGACGGATTCGAGCGTGTGGCACCGGCGTTTCGTGGTGGGTATCTCACTCTCCGCACTCGCGACGATCGCGGCAATTGCGTACTGGGAGTACCTCATCGCCCATCCTGAGCTGCTTGAGGTAGTCCAGGACTGACAGGCCATCCAGCCGTAGGGGCAGCCCAGGCGCGCCGACTCGCAGGTGCCGGGTGCGCTTTCATGGGGTGCCTGGATGCCGGAGGTGTCGACCTGGATGGCATGGTCGATCGCCGATGAAGGGGAGGTCTGGGGCAGGGTCAACTTCCGCCATTTCGGCGGGGATTGGCGAGCAGACGACCCTCCCGGGCCTTGTCAGCGCCGCACCCTTCGCGGGATGACTGCCTCACGGGGCCCAGGGTGATTTGAGCCGTTTGGGTGGGCAATGTTTCACGTGGAACCGTCGCACCGTGGTCTCACAGTTCCACCAGCGTGACCTCCGTCGCCTTGACGCTCATGTGGATGTCCGTGCCCTCCGTCAGGGCGAGGGTCGTTGCTGATTCCGGGGTGATCTCCGCTACCAGGTCCGGGACTTGGGGGGACGTGATCAGGAGGCGGAGGCGGCTGCCCGCTGCGGTGATCTCGCGGATCGTGCCCTGCCAGACGTTGCGGGGGCTGCCCTCGGGGAGGGCGCGGTGGAGGGAGACCGCTTCCGGGGGGATGATCGCCAGCGTCTGCGTGCCCGGGGGGAGGGGGTCCGCCGCTACCAGGCGGCCGCCGTTGGAGAGGGTCAGCGTGCCGTCCTCGGCTGCCGTCGCCGGCCAGGCGTTGCGGCCCAGCATGCGGGCCACCCAGGGCGAGCGCGGGTGGCGGGTGACCTCGGCCGGGGGGGCGTCCTGGATCGCCGCGCCCTCGTCCAGTACGAGCACCCGGTCCGCCAGCGAGACCGCCTCCACCGGGTCGTGCGTCACCATCAGGCAGACCCCGCCGAAGTCCGCCAGGTGGGTGCGGAGCAGGTGGCGTACCTGCGCGCGCGTCGTCTGGTCCAGCGCCGCCAGGGGTTCGTCCAGCAGCAGCAGGCGGGGGCGGGCCGCCAGCGCGCGGGCCAGGGCCACCCGGCCCGCCTGGCCGCCCGAGAGCTGGTGCGGTCTGCGGGCCGCCAACTCCCCCACGCCCAGGCGCTCCAGCCACTGCCGCGCGGTGCGCCGCGCCTGCGCGCGGCCGACGCCCTGGGCGCGCAGTCCGTAGGCGGTGTTGGCCAGCGCGCTCAGGTGGGGGAAGAGGGCGCCGTCCTGGGGGACCCAGGCGACTCCCCGGCGGTGCGGGGGGAGGTCGGTGACGTCCCTGCCGCCGAGGCGCAGGGCCGCGCGGGCTCGGGGGGTGAGGCCCAGGAGGGCGCGCAACAGGGTGGTCTTCCCCGCCCCGTTGGGGCCGACCACCGCGATCGTCGTGCCCGGCTCGGCGTCGAGGGTGAGGTGGGTGAAGCCGGTCACCTCGGCCCGTAGCGGCCAGGTCTCATGGGGCGTGGGTACGTCAGGGGCGGGCTTCTTCTCGTACGAGACCTCGCGCGCCTCCTCCCGGCGGATCAGCCGGACCCGCCGGACCCGCCAGACGTGCCGGACCCGGCCGGAGCGCCAACCCCCGCCTCCCGCCCCGCCGTTCCACCGCCCCCGCAGCGCGATCAGCACCGCCATCGCCACCGCCAGCAGCAGCAGCGACACGGACGTGGCCGCCTGCGGCTCGTCCTGCAGCAGCAGGTACACCTGCAGCGGCAGCGTCTGCGTCACCCCCGGCAGGTTCCCCGCGAAGGTGATCGTCGCGCCGAACTCCCCCAGCGCCCGCGCCCACGTCAGCGCCGCCCCCGCGACCAGGCCGGGCGCGACCAGCGGCAGCGTCACCGTGCGGAACACCCGCAGCGGCGAGGCACCGAGGGAGGCGGCCGTCTCCTCGTACGAGGGACGCAGTCCGGCGAGCGCCCCCTCCAGGCTGATGACCAGGAACGGCATCGCCACGAACGTCGCCGCGACCACCGCCCCCGCCGTGTGGAACGGCAGCGTCAGCCCGAAGGTGTCCTCCAGCCACGGCCCCAGCAGCCCGCGCCGCCCGAAGCCCAGCAGCAGCGCCACCCCGCCGACGGTCGGCGGCAGCACCATCGGCAGCAGCACCAGCGAACGCACCAGCGCCTTGCCGGGGAACTCCACCCGCGCCAGCAGCCACGCCAGCGGCACCCCCAGCAGCAGCGAGAGCCCCAGCGCCCACAGCGACACCTCCAGCGACAGCCGCAGTGCCTGGGTGACGCCGGGGCTGCCCAGGTGCGTGCCCAGCGCGCCCCACTCGGTGCGCGCCAGGATGCCCACCAGCGGCAGCAGCAGGAAGGCGACGGCCAGCAGCGCCGGCAGCAGCAGGGTCAGCGGCGGGCGCGGGTGCGCGCGGCGGCGGGCGGACGGAAGGATCACGCGCGGAGCCTACGGGGCCTGGAAGCCCGCGCCCCGGAGGATCCTCTGCGCCTGCGGGCCCGAGAGCCAGGTGACGAAGTCCGCCGCTACGTCGGCGTTCGCGGAGTCCTTGAGGGTGGCGGCCGGGTAGGCGGCGACGGCGTTCTGGTCGTCGGGGATGGTGACGGCGTCGACCGTGTCCGCGGCTCCGGCGGCGTCGGTGCGGTAGACCAACCCGGCGTCCGCCTCGCCGAGTTCGACCTTGCTCAGCACCGCGCGGACGTTGGGCTCCTCGGAGACGGGCTTGACCGTGACGCCCTGGGCGTCGAGGATCTGCCGGCTGTAGCGGCCGACGGGGACCTCGGGGGCGGCGAGGACGACCTTGAGCTTGGGGTCGGCGAGGTCCTTCAGGCCCGCGACCTTCGTCGGGTTGCCCTTGACGGTGGCGATGACCAGGCGGTTTCTGGCGATGACGGTGGCGGGGCCGGTCTCGGCGGCCAGCGCGTCCATGGTCCTGGTGTCGGCGGTGACCAGTGCGTCGGCCGGGATGCCCTGGTCGACCTGGGCGGCCAGCTCCTGGGAGCCGGCGAAGGAGAAGACGACCTTCGTCCCCGGGTGGCCGCTCTCGTACGCCCTGCCGGCGGTGGTGAAGGCGTCGGTGAGCGAGGCGGCGGCCAGGACGGTGAGCTTCGTGTCGGCGGCGGCGCTCTCGGCTGCGTCGCCGCAGGCGGCGAGCGGTACGGCCACGGCGGCGGCCAGCAGGGCGGCGGCGAGGCGGCGGCGGACGGGCGAAGCGGGAGCGGGCAACGCGGGCGGCGCAGACGTCATGGCGGAGGGCTCCTTCGTCGGACGTACGGCAGCGGACAGGCGCGAACCGCCCGGTCAGGCGCGGTCGATGTGCACGTTGGTGGACTTCACCCGGGCCGTGGCCCGCATGCCGACCTCCAGCCCCAGTTCCTCGACCGCCTCACGGGTCAGCAGCGACACGAGGCGGTGCGGGCCGGCCTGGATCTCGACCTGGGCGGCGACGTCGCCGAGCTTGACGGCGGTGACGATGCCGGGGAAGGCGTTGCGCGCCGAGGTGTACACCTCGCCCTCCCCCTCGCCGCCCTGCGCCAACTCCACGCAGAACGCGGCCAGATCACGGCCGTCGACCAGCCGCCGCCCGCCCTCGTCGCGGTGCGTGGCGACCCGTCCGGCGTCCGCCCAGCGCCGGGCGGTGTCCGCACTGACGCCGAGGAGCTGCGCGGCCTGGCCGATGGTGTAGGACTGCATGTGCGCCACCATACAAGTGCTGGCATAGCAGGTGCAAGGCATCGATGATGCATGGCTTGCATCTGCGGGAACAGCACCCCTCTTAACCATTTGCCCCCCGCTCCCGCCTCCGCTCCCATGGCCTCGTGATGCACCCCGACGAACACCCCATCGACGACGCCCTCGTCCGGCGCCTGCTCGCCGACCGCTTCCCCGACTGGGCCGGGCTGCCGCTGCGGCGGCTGGCCTCCGGCGGCACGGTCAACGCCATGTACCGGCTCGGCGCGGACCTGGTCGTCCGGCTGCCGCTGGTCAAGGGCGGTGCGGGCGACGTACTGCTGGAACGGCACTGGCTGCCGCGACTGGCGCCGCTCCTCCCCGCCGACGTACCGCAGCCGCTCGGGGCCGGGGAGCCGGCGGCGGGCTATCCGTGGCCGTGGTCGGTGTACCGGTGGCTGGACGGCGCGAACCCCGAGCCGGGGGAGCTGGCGAAACCGGAGCAACTGGCGGTGGATCTGGCGCAGTTCGTCACGGCGATGCGCGCGATCGACCTGCCGGACGCGCCGGCGGCCTACCGGGGCGGCCCGCTCGCCGAGCAGGACGCGGCCACCCGCGACGCCGTGGCGCAGCTGCGGCGCCTGCCCGAGGAGGGGGTGGACTGCGACGCCGCGCTCGCCGTCTGGGAGGCGGCCCTGCGCGCCCCCGCCTGGGACGGGCCCCCGGTCTGGCTGCACGCCGACCTGTCCCCGGGGAACCTGCTGGTCGCGGACGGCCGGCTGCGCGCGGTCATCGACTTCGGCTGTACGGGCACGGGCGACCCGGCGTGCGACCTCTTCCCCGCGTGGAACCTCCTGCCCCCGCCGGCCCGCGAGGTCTTCCGTACGGCACTGGGCACGGACGCGGCGACCTGGCTGCGGGGACGGGGCCGCACCCTGTCCCAGGCCCTGATCGCCCTGCCGTACTACCGCCGCACGAACCCGGTGATGGCCCGGCACGCTCGGCATGTGATCAGGGAGGTGCTGGCGGAGGGCTAAGCGTGTCCGGCAGTCAGAGCCAGATGCGGCGTTTGGCGAGGTAGCGCAGGGGGTCGACGTCCGAGCCGTAGCCGCGCTGGCTGCGGACCTCGAAGTGCAGGTGCGGGCCGGTGGACTGGCCGGTGTTGCCGGAGAGGCCGATCATGCTGCCGCCCCGGACGCGCTGGGAGTAGCTGACGTCCAGGCGGCTGAGGTGAGCGTAGAGGACGTAATGCCCGTCGTCCATAAGGACCTTGGCGTACGTGCCGTAGGCGGCGTGGCGCCCGGCCTCGACGACGCGGCCCGGCCCCACGGAGCGCACCCGGCGGCCGGTGGGGACGGCGAGGTCCACGCCGGTGTGGTGGCCGGCGGCCCACCACTTGCCCTTGATGCCGTACGCGGCGGAGATCCGGCCCCCGACCAGCGGTGCTGCCCAACCGCGCAGCGGCGGGCGGGAGTCGGGGGTGTAGACCAGGACGCGGTCGGCGAGCAGCAGGCCGGGGTCGGCGCCGATGGTGCTGCGGTTCTGGCGGTAGAGGAGCTGCCAGGGCTGGCCGAGGCGCTCGGCGACGGAGCTGAGCGTGTCGCCGCTGCGTACGCGGTAGCGGCCGACCTGGGACAGCAGGCCGGCGGCCCGGTCGTCCGGCGGATCGGCCTGGGCGGGACGCGCGACGCCGGCCTGCTGGGACGGGGACCAGGCCGCGGCCACCGCGGGGGCGGCCGGCAGGGCGACGGCGGCGGAGAGCAGCAGGGAGAGCGCGGTTTGCAGCGGGCGCACGGCGAACCTCCAGCGCTGGGCGAACGGGAAGGGCCACCGTAGGCACGCCGCCCCCGCCCGTTTCCGCCCGCCACGCACGGCTCGGGGAAAGCCACCCGTGCGCCACGGCCGGCTGGCGGCGGGCGGATCGGTGTGCTCGTAACGGACAGGAGGTGTCTGGCGGGGCGTCAGAATCCGCCGCGATCCGCCAGGTTGCGACGTCGGGCGGCCGACCGGGCGCGCTGCCCTTCAAAAGGGCTAGTCTTCACTGCACAAGAGCCCGAGTCCCCGGCCCTCCCTGCAGAGTGATCACGGCACGGCCGTGCAAGGGGATGGGCGCGTTGAACACACACACCTCCACGTCAAGTGAGGCGCTGTACAGGGTCGTCGAGGCCGAGGGGGAGCTGGACATCCTGACGGCCCCGTCCTTCGGGGCGAGGCTGCGGGGCGACGAGGACGACGAGGGCGACGGGGGTCCCGCACGGTGGCGTCTGATCGCCGACCTCAGCCGGGTGTCGTTCATGGACAGCAGTCCCCTGTACGAACTGTGCGCCGTGGGCCACCGCAACGACCTCCGGGGCGGCTGGACGCGAGTGGTCTACGCTCACGCGGGCATCGCACTCCTGTTCCGCGCGGCCGACTTGGCCCGGACGTTCCCCCGGTACGCAAGCGTGGACGACGCGCGGCAGGACCGCCGCTCGTCCGCTCACGAGTGACACCCGTCGGGGAAGCGCAGGCAGGCACCTGTGGCCAGTGACCGGATGGCGAAGGCGCTGCGGACCCTCGACCGCGACGCCGGCTCCGGGCTGGCCGCAGTCTGCGCACGCGCGCTCGACTCCGACGGTGTCGCCGTCTCCCTGGTGCTGGAGAACAGCCATGCGGAACTGGTGTGGTGCTCCGGCCCCGTGAGCGCGTCCTTCGAGGACCTGCAGTTCACCCTGGGCGAGGGGCCCGGCCCCGACGCGATCCGCTCCGGCGCGGTGGTGCAGGTCCGCGACCTGGGGAGGGTGGCTGCCGAGCGGTGGCCGGCGCTCCTCCCGGCGGTGGGCGCGCTGGCCGTGGGCTCCGTCTGCTGCTTCCCCCTCGTCCTGGGAGCCATCCGGCTCGGCGTGCTCACGGTGATCCGCCACCCGGTACGGGCCCTGTCGGCGGGAGAGGTGGACGACGCGCTGGTGCTGGCGTCCGCGCTGACCGCGCTGGTGCTGGACGGCGGCGCGGGCGCCCCCCGCCAAGACGGCCTGGAGGCCCCGCGCGTACTGCACCGCACCGCCGTGCACCAGGCGACCGGAATGATCAGCGTCCAGCTCGGCGTGCCCCTGGCCGAGGCACTGCTGCGGCTGCGTGCGCACGCCTACGCCAGCAGCCGGCCCGTGAACGAGATCGCCCAGGACGTAGTGACGAGACGGCTCCGCTTCCACGACGATGAGACCGGGTCGCGGCCGCCCGACGGACCAAGGGGATGACGACATGACTCGCGAACAGCGACTGGCGGGGATCTTCGTCGAAGTGGCGGACTCCCTCATCGACGACTTCGACATCATCGACTTCCTCCAACGGCTGACCACCCGCTGCGTGGAACTGCTCGACGTCACGGCCGCCGGCATCCTGCTGGTCGACCCGCACGGCGACCTGCAGATCATCGCGGCCTCCGACGAACACACCCGGCTGCTGGAGCTGTTCGCCCTCCAGCACGATCAGGGCCCCTGCGTGGAGTGCTACCGAAACGGCGCCGCGCACATCGACATCGACCTCACCGACCCCGCCTCCGTACGCCGCTGGCCGCGCTTCGCCCCGCACGCCGTCGCCACGGGCTTCACCACCACCCACGCCCTCCCGCTGCGGCTGCGCAACCGCGTGATCGGCGCACTGAACCTCTTCGACACCGAGCCGGGCACCCTGGCGCCCGAGGACGTCACGCTCGGGCAGGCCCTGGCCGACATCGCGACGATCGCGATCCTGCAGCAGCGCACCCTGGAGCAGACCCACACCGAGAAGGGCCAGCTGCAGACGGCGCTGACCAGCCGCATCGTCATCGAACAGGCCAAGGGCATCCTGGCCGAACGCTGGCAGACCTCGGTCGACGACGCCTTCGCCGCACTGCGCACGTACGCCAGGTCCCACCAGCTGCGGCTGGTGGAGGTGGCCCGGCAGGTCATCGACGGCGCCATCGACAGCGCGGCGATCGCCGGCGAACTCAGCCAGGAGGGGTGAACGCCCGCCGGTCGCGCCGGGCGGGGGCGGCGCCGTCCGCGTCGGTCACGACGCCGAAAGCAGGGCGTCCTCGCGCCACTTGAGGATCTTGTCGAAGGAGACCACCGCGCCGCGGCCGGGGCGGTTGTGGATGTCCACGTGGTCCGTGAGGGTTTCGATCAGGTAGAGGCCGCGGCCTCCTTCCGCCTGGAGGGCGGTGCGGGGGCCGGGGCCTGCGGGGTGGGGGGACGGGAAGCCCGGGCCCGAGTCGATGACCTCGATGCGGCAGGTGTCGCCGTCGATGAACGCCGTCACCCGGTAGTCGTCGCAGACCTCGCCGCCCCGGTCGCCGCCGGCCGTGCCGCCGCCGTACTCCACGGCGTTGGCGCAGGCCTCCGTCAGGGCGAGGGAGAGGTCGAAGGAGATGTCCGGGTCGACGCCGGCCGTGTCCATGGCGCCGATGAGCAGGCGCCGGGCGAGCGGGACGCTCGCGGCCTCACGCCGCAGGTGCAGGGACCACCAGATGCTCATCGCGCTTCAGCCTTCCTGGCCGGACTGCGGCGGGGCGGGGGCGGGATCCGTACAACGTGTCCCAGAGGCCGAAAACAGGCTCTGAGGTACGTATAACCGGCATCCGGGCGCAGCAACCGTCGTGTCGTGGTGAGGACACTCATTTAGCGGATGCGTTTATTCCCCATGTGCGGTAAGGGCGGCTCCGGTGTGATCGTTTCGGTCCGGATGCGACCGAGTGATCCCCCTCCCGGGTGCGGGGGCGGGGCGCGGTGAGATGATGGCGCCGCCATGACTCCCCCCGTGCGGCGCTCCGGCGCCGACCTGCGACTGCTGCGCGCCGCCGTCTTCACCGCGGTGTGCGTCGCGCTGTCCGCCGGGGGGCACGTGCTGGCGTCCGCCGGGTCCGTACCGCTGTGGACGCTCGGCGCCGCCGCGCTGCCCGTGCTCGCCGTGGCCTTCGCCGCCGCCGGGCGGGAGCGGTCGCTGCCGGCCATCGGCTCGCTGCTCGCCGTCGGGCAGTTGGGGCTGCACGGGCTGTTCGTTGCAGGGCAGCACAGCGTTGCAGGTCAGCACGAGGGCTCCACGAGCGGCGCCATGGCCCTGGCCCGGCGGCTGCTGTGCGGGGACGGCAGGGCGACGCTGACCGAGGGGCGGGCCCGGCGGCTCGTCCTGGACGCCGGCATCGACCCCGACCGGCTCGCGCCCGTCGCCGACGCCGTCCGGCACGCGGGGCATGCGGGCCACGGCGCCCTCGATACCACCGGCGCCCTCAGCGCCGTCTACGCGCCGTCCATGCTGATCGGCCACCTCCTCGCCGCGCTCGCCGCCGGCTGGCTGCTGCGCCGCGGCGAGGCGGCGCTCTTCCGGCTCACCGGGCTGGCCGCCGGCGCCGGCGCACCGGCGCGCGCGCTGCGCAGTGCGCTGCGGCTCGCCACCGCACTGCGCTCCGGGCTCCGGTACGCGGGGGGCGTACGCCGTACGTCCCGGCCCGTACGGACGGCCGCCCCGCCCCGCGACCCCTCCGTCGTGCTCGCGCACAGCGTGCACCGCCGCGGGCCGCCCGCCTGGGGGCTCGCCGCCTGACGCTCCGCCGGTCCGTACGAGGACGGGGGAGGCCGGGCGGGGCCCTGCCGCGCCGTTCCCCTGTCACCTCTTCACAGACCCGGAGTGATCCACCCATGCGTCTTCGTCACGCACGCACCGCCGCCATCGCCGCCGTCCTGGGCGCCGGCAGCCTGCTCCTCGCCGCCTCGCCCGCCTTCGCGCACGTCAGCGTGAGCCCGGAGGGCGCCGCCGAGCAGGGCGGCTACGCCACCGTCAACTTCAAGGTCCCCAACGAGCGCGACGACGCCTCGACGGTCAAGCTTGAGGTCACCCTCCCCGCCGACCACCCGCTGTCCTCCGCGATGCCGCAGCCCGTGCCGGGCTGGAAGGTCAAGGTCACGAAGGCGAAGCTCGACAAGCCCCTGGAGGTCCACGGGCGAAAGATCACCGAAGCGCCCCGCACGATCACCTGGACCGGCGGGAAGATCGCGCCGGGCACCTTCCAGCAGTTCCCCGTCTCCCTCGGCCAGCTGCCCGAGGACACCGACGAGCTGGTCTTCAAGGCCGTCCAGACGTACGACAGCAAGGAGGTCGTGCGCTGGATCGAGGTCGCGCAGGAGGGCGCCGCGGAACCGGAGAACCCGGCCCCCGTACTCGCCCTGGTCCCGCCCGCGGAGGGCGGCCACCACGGGGGGACGAGCGGAGGCGCCGAGGACAAGGCCGACGCCAAGTCCCACGACGACGACGGCAAGCAGGACGACGCCGGCAGGGACGCGGACACCGCCGCCGCCGACAGCAGCGACACCACCGCCCGTACCCTCGGAGCGGTGGGCATCGCGCTCGGCGCCGCGGGGCTCGCCTTCGGCATCGTCTCGCGGCGCAAGCGCGCCTGACGTCCCGCGCCGCACCCGGTGGGGCGGTCCGCCGACCGCCCCACCGGGTGCCCCCCGCACGCCGGCCGTCCCCCGCGTGCCCGGCCGTACCGCGTCCGCAGACGTACGAGAAGGAACCTCCGACCATGCGCATCCCCCGCACGGCCCTCGCCCTCGCCGCCGCCGGCCTGCTCGCCACCACGCTGGCCGCCTGCGGCTCCACCGAGCCCGAGGCCATGCCCGCCGTGGAGGTCTCCGGCGGGCAGAGCAAGCCCGGCTCCGTACTCGACGAGCCCAAGGACAAGCCCGACCTCGTCCTCACCGACACCAAGGGAAAGCCCTACGAGCTGCGCCGCGCCACCGCCGGGCAGCCCACCCTGCTCTTCTTCGGCTACACGCACTGCCCGGACATCTGCCCCACCACCATGAGCGACCTCGCCCTGGCCAAGCAGAAACTCCCCGCCGCCGACCGCGCGAAACTGCGCGTCGTCTTCGTCACCACCGACCCCGAGCACGACACCCCCAGGCAGCTCGGCGCCTGGCTCGCCGCCCAGGACAAGGACTTCATCGGGCTGACCGGCGACTTCGCCACCATCCAGGCGGCGGCCAGGAGCGTCGGGGTGTACGTGGAGAAGGCCGTGACCGACAAGGACGGCACCGTCACCGCCGACCACGGCGCCCAGGTCATCGCCTTCTCCCCCAAGGACGACAAGGCGCACGTCATCTACACGACCGGCGCCACCGCCGAGGACTACGCCAAGGACCTGCCGGTGATCATCAGGGGCGGCACGCCGTGAGGCCGCGGACCGCGCTGCTCCTGCCCGCGCTGGCCGTCGCGCTGGCCGCCCCCCTCACCGCCTGCTCCGGCGGGCAGGCACCGAAGCTGAGCGCCGGCTCCGGCTTCGTACCGCAGCCCGCGCTGGCCGACGTCGCCGCCGGCTACCTGACCGTACGCAACGACGGCGACGCCGCCGACACCCTCACCTCCGTCACCTCCTCCCTGGCCGGCCGCATCACGCTGCACACCTCCGACGGCACCCGGATGAAGAAGGTCGACCGGCTCGACGTACCGGCCGGCGGGGCCCTCGAACTGGCGCGCGGCGGCAGCCATCTGATGCTGGAGAAGCTGGACCGCCGCCCGCGCGTCGGCGAGCGGGTGACCCTGGTCCTGCACTTCGCGAAGTCCGGCCCCATCGAGATACAGCTCCCGGTGGAGCCGCCCACCTACCGGCCGAGGCAGGAGACGCACTCGTGACCGCCGCCACCACCGCACGCACCGGAGCCGTCCTGGCCCGCCGCCTGTGCACCGCCCTCGCCGCCGCCCTCCTCGGTCTGCTCGCCTTCGGCGCCACCCCCGCCGCCGCGCACGCCGCCCTCACCGGCACCGACCCCGGCAACGGCGCCGTCCTGCCCGACGCCCCCGCCTCCGTCTCCCTGCGCTTCTCCGAGGGCGTGCAGCTCTCCGACGACTCCCTGCGCGTCCTGGACCCGCGGGGCCGCGACAGCACCAAGGGCGCCGCGCACCACGTCTCCGGCGATACGAAGACCGCCGCCGCCGCACTGCAGGCGGGCCTGCCGGAGGGCACGTTCACGGTGGTGTGGAAGGCCGTCTCCGAGGACAGCCATCCCGTCTCCGGGGCGTTCACCTTCTCCGTCGGGGCGCCGTCGAAGACCACCGTCTCGCTGTCCGGCGGGAGCGGCTGGGCCGAGACGTACTACGACGCCGGGCGCTACCTCGCCTACGCGGGCTTCCTGGTGATGGTCGGCGCGGCCGTCTTCGCCGGCTGGTGCGGCGGACGCTCCCCCATGCTGCGCCGGCTCGCGGGGGCCGGCTGGGCGCTGCTCTTCGGCGCCACGGTGGCGCTGCTGCTGCTGCGCGGGCCTTATACGGGCGAGGAGTTCGGGCTCGCCTCCGTACGCGAGGTGCTGGCCACCCGGCCCGGCGCGGCGCTGCTCTCGCGGCTGCTGCTGCTGGGGGCGGCGGCGGTGTTCCTGGCGGTGCTCTTCGCGGTGCTGCGCCCGCGCGAGGGCGGCATCGGGGACCGTACCCCCCGCGAGCAGCGCGACCTGCGGCTGGGGCTGGCCATCGGCGGCAGCGTGGTCGCCGTCGGACTGGCCGCGACCTGGGCGATGGCCGAGCACGCCTCCGCCGGGATCCAGCCGTGGCTGGCGATGCCCGTCAGCGTGCTGCACCTGCTGGCCGTCGCGGTCTGGCTGGGCGGACTGGTCGCGCTGGCGGTCTCCCTGCGCGGCGGCCCCCCGGTTTCCGCGACGACGGTGCGGCGCTTCTCGCGGCTGGCCTTCGGCTCGGTGCTGGTCCTGGTCGCCACCGGGCTCTACCAGTCCTGGCGCGGCGTGGGCAGCCTGGACGCGCTCACCTCGACGCGCTACGGGCAGCTGCTGCTGGTCAAGGCCGGGCTGGTCGTGGTCCTGGTCGGCACCGCGTGGATCTCGCGGCGCTGGGTGGCACGGCTGGGGGAGGGCGCGGCGGTACGGGCCGAGGCGGCCGCCCCCGAGGAGAAGCGCGTGACCGTACCGGCCGCGAACACCGCCTCCGTACCCGCCCAGCCCGCCGACCCCGAGCGCGCCCGCCAGCTCGCCCACCAGCGCGCCGCCCTCGACCGGGCCCGCGAGCGGCGCACCCTCGCCGCCGACCCGGCGCGCGCGGGACTGCGCCGCACCGTGCTGGCGGAGACCGCCGTCGCGCTGGTCCTGCTCTCCGTCACCACGCTGCTCACCGGCACCCAGCCCGCCCGCGCGGAGGCCGAGCAGTCCGCCGCGACCGAGGCGGTACGCAACGCGCGCCCGATCACGCTGAAGGTGCCCTTCAACACCGGCGGCCCGCACGGCCGGGGCACCGCCGAGCTGACCCTCGACCCGGGCGCGAGCGGCGCGAACACCCTGCACGTGTACGTCACCGGCCCCGGCGGCGAGCTGCTGGACGTACCCGAGCTGCGCCTGGCCCTCACCCAGCGCGGGAAGCGGATCGGCCCGCTGCGGACCGTGCCGGAGAAGGTCGACACCGGGCACTGGTCGGCGACCGGTATGCAGCTGCCGGTGGCGGGGCGGTGGAGCGCGGAGGTGACCGTGCGGACCTCGGAGATCGACCAGGTGACCGAGACGAAGACCTTCGAGGTGACGCGATGACGACCGTGGACCGGAGCGCCGCCCGGACGGCCGCGCAGCCGCCCGGGGTCTCCCGCCGCCGCCTGCTCGCCGCCGCCGCGGCGGCCGGCGCGGGCGGACTGGCGGCGGGGGCGGCGGGCGGCGCCTTCGTCCAGGAGTCGGTACGCGACGAGCCCGCCGCGCTCGCCACCGTCGGCGCCACCCGCGTCCCCTTCCACGGCGTCCACCAGGCCGGCATCACCACGCCGCTCCAGGCCGCCGGCCACCTCGCCGCCTTCGACCTCACCCCCGGCGCCTCCCCCGCCGCCACCCGCCGCGAGGCCGCCGCCCTGCTGCGCCGCTGGTCGGACACGGCCGCCCGGCTCACGGCCGGCGAACCGGCCGCCGGGCACGACACCGGCATCGCCCGCGACGCGGGCCCCTCCTCGCTCACGGTCACCTTCGGCTTCGGGCGCGGCCTCTTCGACCGTACGGGCCTCGCCGCCCGCCGCCCCGCCGCCCTCGCCCCGCTGCCGCCCTTCTCCGCCGACGCGCTCGACGCCCGCCGCAGCGACGGCGACCTGTGGGTGCAGATCGGCGCCGACGACGCCCTCGTCGCCTACCACGCCCTGCGCGCCCTGATCCGCGACGCCGGGCAGGCGGCGGCGGTGCGCTGGCAGGTCCGCGGCTTCAACCGCACCCCCGGCGCCACCGCGCGGCCGCGCACCGCGCGCAACCTGATGGGCCAGGTCGACGGCACCAACAACCCCCGCCCCACCGACGAGGACTTCGCCGCCCGGATCTTCGTCCCGGCCGGCGGCGACCCCGACTGGATGGCGGGCGGCTCCTACGCCGTCTACCGCCGCATCCGGATGCTCCTGGACCGCTGGGAGCACCTCTCCCCCGCCCGCCAGGAGCGCGTCATCGGCCGGCGCCGCTCGGACGGGGCGCCGCTCTCCGGCGGCCCGGACGCACAGGAGAGCACCCCCGTCGACCTGGACGGCCGCCTCGCGGACGGCACGCTCGCCATCGCCGGGGACGCCCATGTCCGCGTCGCCGCCCCGGAGTCCAACGGCGGGGCGGCGATGCTGCGGCGCCCCTTCTCGTACGACGAGGGGCTGCGCGACGACGGCGCCCCGGACGCGGGGCTGCTCTTCGTCGCCTGGCAGGCGGACCCGGCGCGCGGCTTCGTCCCCGTGCAGCGCAAGCTCGACCGGGGCGACGGGCTCTCGCGCTTCCTCAGCCACGAGGCGAGCGCGCTGTGGGCGGTGCCGGGCGGGGCGGCGGCGGGGGAGTACGTGGGGCAGCGGCTGCTGGAGGGGTGAGGGGGCGCGCCACGGCGCCCGTACCACCGGGCCCGTACCACCGCGTCACCCGTGGGGTCCCAGCTACCGGACAACGTCCGCCACCCGTACGGGTGCTGGGTATCGTGACTGACCTCCCCTTCCCCTTGCCCCCTCCCCCCTCCACCAGGCCCCCGTCAGGAGCCCCCGCCATGAGCGCCAGCCGCTTCACCTACCTCGGCCCCGAGGGCACCTTCACCGAGGCCGCCCTGCGGACGCTGCCCGAGGCCGCCACCCGCGAGCTGGTGCCGATGGTCTCGGTGCCGGCCGTGCTGGACGCGGTACGGGGCGGGGAGGCGGCCGGGGCGCTGGTGCCGATCGAGAACTCCGTCGAGGGCGGGGTGACCACCACCATCGACGAACTCGCCGTCGGCGCCCCCCTGATGATCTACCGCGAGGTGCTGCTGCCGATCGCCTTCGCCCTGCTGGTCCGCCCCGGTACGCAGCTGGCCGACATCAAGACCGTCACCGGCCACCCGGTCGCCCAGCCCCAGGTCCGCAAGTGGCTCGCGGCCCACCTCCCGGACGCCGAATGGGAGTCGTCGGCCTCCAACGCCGACGGGGCGCGGCGGGTGCGGGAGGGGCAGGTGGACGGCGCCTTCGCCGGGGAGTTCGCCGCCGCCGTCTACGGACTGGAGCCGCTGGTCACCGACATCCACGACGCGAAGAACGCCGAGACGCGCTTCGTCCTGGTCGGCCGCCCGGCCCGCCCCGCCGCCCCGACCGGCGCCGACAAGACCTCCGTGGTCATCTGGCTGGGGGACGACCACCCGGGCGCGCTGATGGAGTTGCTGCAGGAGTACGCGGTACGCGGCGTCAACCTGATCCGCATCGAGTCCCGGCCGACCGGCGAGGGCCTCGGCCGCTACTGCTTCTCCGTGGACTGCGAGGGCCACATCACCGACCGCCGGGTCGGGGAGGCGCTGATGGGGCTGAAGCGGACCTGCCCGCAGGTGCGCTTCCTGGGCTCGTACCCCCGGGCCGGACTGGCGGCGGCGGGGGTGGCGGTACCGCGGACGGGGACCTCGGACGCGGACTTCACGGCGGCGTCGGACTGGCTGAACCGCAGCCTTGACGGGCGGGCTTGAGCTGCTGTCGGCCGTTCGGGGGACGGTGAGCAGGCGTTTCGTCTGATCAACAAAAGTTGTCCACAGGCGCCATTGAGTTATCCACAGGTGGCCCTTCCCGGCCTGTGTACAAGTTGAGGGGGGAGGGTGGACATCATCGACAAGTCAGCCTTCTATCCACAGGCATCGCGAAGTCGGACAGATGTGGATCCGTCACCTCAATTCCACAGATCCACTCTTTGGGCGTACGCATTCCCGCCCCAAAGGGTGTGTAGTTGATGCTTAAACCGGGAATCCTGCACCCCCTGGGATGAGAACGGAATGATCTTCTCCGCCATCCACAGGCAATCAACAGGGGGTGTGGATAACTCTGGGGATATCTCTGTGGCCTGTGGAAAAGTCAGAGGGGGTGGCCCCCCGCGCGCAGCCACCACCCCTCAACCCCTGACCGTTTTGACACGATTTAGGCAATTGAAGAATCCCCCAACCCCCCACCCCCACCCCGACCATTTCCAGCCGCACCCCCCGCCCGAATTAAACCCCCAAACCGGACAAAAGCCAACGCAAGGGAATACCGCGTCGAGCTTCGCCCTTCACCCCGGTAGCCTTGCCCCCGTGATTGACCTTCGCCTGCTCCGTGAGGACCCCGACCGTGTGCGCGCCTCGCAGCGCGCCCGTGGAGAGGACGTCGCGCTCGTCGACGCCCTGCTCTCCGCCGACGAGCGGCGCCGCGCCTCCGGGCTGCGCTTCGACGAGCTGCGCTCCCAGCAGAAGCAGCTCGGCAAGCAGGTCGCCCAGGCCAAGGGCGAGGAGAAGGCCGAGCTGCTGCGCCGTACCAAGGAGCTCTCCGAGGCGGTCAAGGCCGCCGACGCCGAGCAGGACGCCGCGGCCGAGGAGGCCCAGCAGCTGCTCCAGCGCATCGGCAACCTCGTCCACCCCGACGTCCCCGTCGGCGGCGAGGACGACTTCACCGTCCTGGAGACGATCGGCACCCCGCGCGACTTCGCCGCCGAGGGCTTCGAGCCGCGCGACCACCTGGAGCTGGGCTCGCTGCTCGGCGCCATCGACACCGAGCGCGGCGCGAAGGTCTCGGGCGCGCGCTTCTACTACCTGACGGGCGTCGGCGCCCTGCTGGAGCTGGCCCTGGTCAACGCGGCCATCGCGCAGGCCACCGCGGCCGGCTTCATCCCGATGCTCACCCCGGCGCTGGTCAAGCCGCGCGCCATGGAGGGCACGGGCTTCCTCGGCCAGGCCGCCGACGACGTCTACTACCTGGAGAAGGACGACCGCTACCTGGTCGGCACCTCCGAGGTCCCGCTCGCCGCGTACCACATGGACGAGATCCTCGACGGGGCCCAACTCCCCCTGCGCTACGCCGGGTTCTCGCCCTGCTTCCGCCGCGAGGCCGGCTCGCACGGCAAGGACACCCGCGGCATCATCCGCGTCCACCAGTTCGACAAGGTGGAGATGTTCTCCTTCGTCGCGCCGGAGGACGCCGACGCGGAGCACAAGCGGCTGCTGGAGTGGGAGAAGCAGTGGCTGACCGCGCTGGAGCTGCCCTTCCAGGTGATCGACGTCGCCACCGGCGACCTCGGCTCCTCGGCCTCGCGCAAGTACGACTGCGAGGCGTGGATCCCCACCCAGGGCAAGTACCGCGAGCTGACCTCGACCTCCAACTGCAACGAGTTCCAGGCCCGCCGGCTCTCGGTGCGGATGCGCGAGGACGGCCCTCAGGGCAGGGTGCGCCCGCTGGCCACGCTCAACGGCACGCTGTGCGCCGTCCCGCGCACGATCGTGGCGCTGCTGGAGAACCACCAGCGGGCGGACGGCTCGGTGTACGTCCCCGAGCTGCTGCGTCCGTACCTGGGTGGCCGCGAGGTGCTGGAGCCGCTCGGGCGCTGAGGGGGTCGATCGGCTAGCGTCCCCTCATGCCCCCTGCGCCCCGCCCGTTTCCGTACCGCCTGATCGCCACCGACCTCGACGGCACGCTGCTGCGGGAGGACGGCACGGTCTCCGCGCGCACGCGCGCGGCGCTGGCCGCCGCCGTCTCGCGGGGCGCCGTGCACCTGGTCGTGACGGGTCGGGGCGCGCCCGGTACGCGGGGTGTGCTGGAGGCGCTGGGCTACCGCGGGCTCGCGGTGTGCGGGCAGGGGGCGCAGCTCTACCACGCGGGGGAGGACCGGATCCTCACCTCGGTGACGCTGGACCGGCGTTCGGCGCTGGCGGCGGTGGAGAAGGCCGAGGCGGAGTTGGGGCCGCTGGCGCTGGCGGCGTCGGTGGACGGGCTCGACGGGGGGTTCCTCGCCGGGCCCGGTTTCGTTGCGCAGGGCTCCCCCCTCGTGCTGGAGCACGCCAGCCGCGAGGAGCTGTTCGCCCGCCCGCTCACCAAGCTGCACGTGCAGCATCCGACGCTGGGCGACGACGAGTTGACGGCGGCGGTACGGGCGCAGGTGGGCGCTCTGGTGGACGTGGTGCTGGCCGGTCCGGGCATGGTGGAGCTGCTGCCGCCCGGGCTGACGAAGGCGGTGGGGCTGTCGCTGGCGGCGCGCCGGCTGGGCGTGGCGCGGGGGGACGCGATCGCGTTCGGGGACATGCCCAACGACGTACCGATGCTGCGCTGGGCCGCGCACGGCGTCGCGATGGGCAACGCGCATCCGGAGCTGGCGGCGGTGGCGGACGAGGCCACCGCATCGAACGAGGCGGACGGGATCGCGCTCGTGCTGGAGCGGCTGCTCGCGGGCTAGCGGGGACGGGTTTACGGCCCTCGCATCTCTTTGCGGCTTTTTGCACGCCTTGGGTATAGGTGGCGCGGCCTGGCGCTTTCGCCACCGCCCCTGACCTGCGTGACTTCATGATTTTCGGCTCGTTGCTCCGTATGCGTGGAGACACCTACGAAAAGCCGATATGAAACGTAACGCGATGATGTGAGAGTGCCGGTCGCTTGAACAGTCCGGTGGTGAAGCGAGTGGGTCGTCAACTCCTGCGGTCTCCGCCCCTGCGCCCTGGGTACGGGCAGGCCAATCGAACAATCGATCCCTCAAGGAGGGCTGCTGGATGCTGCCCGAAAGTTCATTGCTGGAATCGCGCACGATGCGCGAGAGCCTGTCGGCTCGTACAGAAGTACTCGACAAGGTCAAGGTGCTGGAGGTGCTGCCGGACGGGCTGCACGTGACGACGGATGGCGTGGCCGACTACTTCAAGGTCACCCGGCAGGCTGTGGAAAACTTGGTTGTCAGGCATCGAGAGGAGCTCGAATCTAACGGTCTCCATGTCCTGCGAGGCTCTGACCTGCGAGAGTTTGAGACATTCAATTTGAATGTCTCAAACGGCGCCCCAGGAAGTTATCCACAGCGGCGTCGGCGCCTGACGCTTTGGCCCCGCCGCGCCGTCCTCAACGTCGCCATGCTGCTGCGCGACAGCGAGGTCGCGCGTCGCGTCCGGACCTACCTCCTCGACGCCGAGGAGACGCACCGCGCCCGCGAACGCTACGGGCGGGAGCGGGCGTCCGAGCCGTGGGAGTGGTACGAACCGGGGTTCGACGATCTGCGTCCACTGCTGGTGCGGACGCACCGGATGGTGAGCGCCATCAACGTCGAACTGTGTGCGGTGCGGACCGATGTCCGACGGCTCGACGAGCGGATGGACCGCTTCGAGACGCGCATGGATCGACTCGAGACCCGGATGACCGGGGTCGAGACCCGGGTCGACGGCCTCGCGGCGCACATCCGGCGCGGCGGCCGCCGGTGAGGTAGCACGCTGCCCGGCTGCCCCACGGTGGGGCAGCCGGGCGGCTGCGGGTGACTGCGCTACGACGCTGCGAGGCTCTGACCTGCATCTTTTTGAAAGGGACAACTTGTCCCTTTCAAAGCAGAGTTATCCACAGCCCCGCCGGGACGCCCCTACTCCTCCCCCGCCAACGTCAGCCCCCGCAGTCGCGTGCTCGCGAACCACGTCGTGGTCAGCGTGACGAGGGTGAGGAGGGTGATCGCGGTGGGGAGGGCGACGTCGGAGAGGACGTAGCCGCCTTCGCCGATGCGCTGGGCCACCGCTGTCGCCCACTGCTGGACGCTCAGGGTGCGCGCGCCCTCGACCAGGGAGCCGAAGAGGGACTCCCAGACCAGGGCGTAGATGAGGCCGATGACCACCGCGTGCTTGGTGATCGTGCCGAGCAGGAGGAAGAGCGAGGCGTAGGCGATCGAGGCGATCGCGGCCGCGAGGGCGTAGGCCACTGCCAGGTTCTGGCTGTTGGCGTTGAGGATGAGGCCGGCCAGCAGGGTGGGGATGGCGGAGAAGGCCGTCGTGACGCCGATGGCGACGAGCAGCTTGGTGAGGATGATGGTGTGGCGGGGGACGGGTTTGGCGAGGAGGTAGACGATCGAGGAGTCGTCGATCTCCGGTCCGATGGCGCCGGTGCCGGCGATGACGCCGACGAGGGGGACCATCGTGCCCAGGGCGAAGCCGCCGAGGAGGCCGTTGGTGACCTCGTCGTCGGCGCCGACGAGGAGGCGTACGACGAGGGCGATGACCAGCAGCAGGGCCGGCAGGGCGAACATGATCAGTGCGCGGCGGCGGCCGAGCAGCGCCCGGTAGGTGAGCCGGGCGACCGTGGGGTGGTACACAGCGGACACGCGGGGCTCCTTAGGCGGCGACGAGGTAGGAGAAGACCGATTCCAGCGACTCGTCGGAGGGCGAGACGGTGTAGAGGCGGATGCCGGCGTCGCGGGCGACGCGGGGCAGCAGCTCGGTGAAGCGGTTGAAGTCGACGGCCTGGATGCTCAGTGCCCGCTCGGTGTAGTCGAGTTGGATGCCGGCGGTGGAGTCGTCGGCGATGAGGGCGGCGGCGAGTCTGCGGTCGTCGCTGGAGCGCACCAGGTAGCGGTGCGGGCGGTCGGTCATCAGCCGGCGGATCTTGCGGAAGTCGCCGGAGGCGGCGTGCCGGCCGGCGACGATGACCTCGATGTGGGCGGCGAGCTGCTCGACCTCCTCCAGGATGTGCGAGGAGAACAGCACGGTGCGGCCTTCGGCGCCCATCCGCCGCAGCAGGTCCATCAGGTGCATGCGCTGGCGGGGGTCCATGCCGTTGAAGGGCTCGTCGAGCAGCAGGACGTCGGGCTGGTGGACGAGCGCGGAGGCCATTTTGACGCGCTGGCGCATGCCCTTGCTGTACGTGGCGATCTTGCGGTTCTGGGCGTACTCCATCTCCACGGTGGCCAGGGCGTTCTTCGCCGCCTCGCGGGGGTTGGCCAGTGCGTGCAGTTCGGCGTTGGCGAGGACGAACTCCCAGCCGGTGAGGAAGTCGTACATGGCTTCGCGCTCGGGGACGAGGCCCAGGGTGCGGTAGGTGTCCTGGTTGCGCCAGATCGTCTTGCCGTCGAGCGTGACGGTGCCGCCGGAGGGGGCGAGGAAGCCGGCCATCATGTTGATGAGGGTGGATTTTCCGGCGCCGTTGGGGCCGAGGAGGCCGGTGATGCCGGGGCCGATGGTCATGGTGACGTCGTTGACGGCGACGACGTTGCCGAACCAGCGCGAGACGCGGTCGATGGTGATCGTGGCCATGGACTACAGCCCTGCCTTTCGGTAGCGGCGCAGCAGCAGGGCGAGGCAGCCGGTGATGATCAGGAGGCAGACGAGGAGGGAAGCGGCGCCGACCGTGCCGGAGGCCGCGGAGTTGCCGGGGTTGAAGCCCTCCGCGCCGAGGAAGGCGGACTGGACGTTGCCGACGAGGCTCGTCGGGGAGGCGAGGCCGATCCAGTTAACGGCGTCGGGGTGGCCCTGGTCGAAGGCGATGACCTGGACGGCGGAGGTGGCCGCGAAGGGGACGAAGAGGGAGCCGATGACGGCGGCGACGCCGAAGCCGCGCCGGGGGGTGAGGGCGGCGACGAGCAGGGCGACGGCGGCGTAGAGCAGGGAGAGGAGCAGGGCGGAGAGGAGCCCTTGGGCGAGGCCCTTGGTGTTGTCGGCGAAGTCGAACTTGGCGAGCAGTGCACCGAGGTACATCAGCACCAGGGGTACGCCGGTGAAGACGAACATCGCGGAGGTGAGCGCCGCGTACTTCGCGCCCACGTAGTCCAGGGGGGCGATGGGGCGGGAGAAGTACAGCGGGACGGTGCGGAAGCGCAGGTCGCGGGAGACGGACTGGGGTGCCTGGGCGGCGACGAAGAGGAAGACGATCAGCGTCAGCTGGGGGAGGAACTCGGTGTAGCCCAGCGGCAGCGCGGTCATCGCCTGCGAGTAGATCGCCACGGCCGACATGACGACGGCCACCGCGCACACCAGCGCGAGGAGGATCATCGGGAGGACCTTGGACTTCGCCGAGCGGCCGAGTCCGTACGCGCCGCGCAGCGACTGCACGTACAGCGAGCGGCGGGCGTAGCCGCGGCCCAGGCGGGGGCCGTCGTAGTGGCGGTAGCCGATGTCGTGGATGACGTCGGCGGGCTGGCTGGGGATGGCTGCGTCGACCGCGCCGGCGGTGGCGGCGGGCGGTGTGCTCGCCGTGGTGGTGTCAGGCTGCGTCACGGCTGCCCCCGTCTGGGTCGGTGGGGTCGGTGGTGAAGATCTCCGCGATGCGGTGGCGGCGCTGCTCCATGCGCACCATGCCCAGGCCGAGGCCGGCGACGGCGTCGCGGATCGTGTCGTACGCCTGCCAGTCGTCGTCGTCGGCGGCCTCGACGTAGAGCACGTGGCCCTCGGTGTGCAGGGCCAGGCCCGAGTCGGCCAGTGCGGCGCGCAGGGCGGCGGCGCCGTCGGGGTGGCGTTCGGTGTCGGTGACCTCGACGGCGAGGGTGGTGGTGGACTGGGTGAAGTCGCGGGTGGAGCTGGCGCGCAGCAGTCGGCCGCCGTCGATGACGACGACGTGGTCGGAGGTGCGCTCCAGCTCGCCCAGGAGGTGCGAGGTGACGAGCACGGAGATGCCGAAGTCGGACCAGACGCGGCGGATGAGGCCCAGCATGTCGTCGCGGCCGACGGGGTCGAGGCCGTTGGTGGGCTCGTCGAGGAGGACGAGCTTGGGGTCGTGGACGAGGGCCTGGGCGAGCTTGACGCGCTGCTTCATGCCCGTGGAGTAGCCGCCCATGGGGCGGTAGCGCTCCTCGTAGAGGCCCACGTGGCGCAGGGTGTCGGCGGTGCGCTCGCGGGCGGCGGTGGGGGGCAGTCCGGACATGCGGGCCATGTGCACGACGAACTCGGTGGCCGAGACGTCGGGCGGCAGGCAGTCGTGCTCGGGCATGTAGCCGACGCGTTCGCGGATGGCCGCGCCCTGCGTGGCGACGTCGAGTCCGAGGACGGCGGCGCGGCCTTCGCTGGCGGGGGCGAGACCCAGGAGGATCTTGATGAGGGTCGACTTCCCCGCCCCGTTCGCACCGACCAGCCCCGTCACGCCTGGCTCGATGCCCATGGTCAGGCTGTCGAGAGCGGTCACCCGTGGGTACCGCTTGCTGAGGCTTTCAGTGGCGATCAAAGTCACGGGGTTGACGCTATCGGTGGGCAGGGCCGTTCGCGTCGGTCGGGAGTCCCTGATCTGACCCTGATTTCGCTACCTGAGGGGGAGGGGGTGTGCGTCTGAGGTAGGGGGTGGGACGACAAAAGACCCCCACCTGTGTACCTCGGCAGTCAGGAAGGGGGCCGGGCACGGTACCGCCCCTCTTTCGGGGGATCTCCGAGCCGGTACGCAAGGACGGAGCCGCTGCCCAGGCTATGCGCCCGACCCGTGTTCGGGAACGGCGACCGAGTCCGGTACGGAACGGCATCACGGAGCATTCACCGGCGGCGGCGGTGTGCTGATCGTGCGGAGGGTCACCGGTTGGTGAACGGGAAGCGTCAACGATTGACGCCGAAGGGTAGCTCGTACGGATGATCCGCCCACCCGGGATCCACCGCCCCCGAACACCGCGGCACCCACCACCCCCGATATTCGAAAACCCACCTCCCACCAGGGAGAACGCCCCCGCCCCAGCACCCGGCACCACGGCCCCCGCTCCCCAACCCCCCACCTTTTCCCACCCTTTGACCGGGTTGCGCGGCGCTCGGACTCTGGTCCTTGATTCCCCCATGCCCGACACATCCCAGTCCGAACACCGGCCCGACCCCCCGCCCCACCCCGATGCGTACACCCGCCTCAGCCTGGAGACGCAGGCCACGCTCGCCGCCGTGCAGGAGCGCCAGACCGAGACACTCGCCGAGCTGGCGCAGACCTCCGCGCGGATGACCGAGCTGATGCGCAGGCTCTCCCCGCTGCCCGGCCGCCCGCCGCAGCCCTCCGTGGTGCCGGCGGCGGTGCGGCTGCTGGACGCCTGGCGCCGCGAGCACCGGCTGGACGAGACGACCTGCACGGTCGCCGCGTACATCCTGCCCCGCCTGCTGGAGCAGGGCGCCCTCATCGCCCCGCCCGCTCTCCTGGCCCGCCGCACGGGCCTGACCCCGCGCGCCGCCGAGCTGGCACTGAAAGCGCTCCTGACCGCGGACTGCCTGCGCGTGGTGCACCCGGCGGCCCCACCGGAGACGGCGGTGTACGAACTGGGCCCGGACCTCACCTCCACCTGACGCGGCCCGGCGCAGGGGCCGACCGCCCACCGGTCGGCCCCTGCGCCGGTGTCAGAGGCCGCACGTACCCTCACCTCATGAGCCTGCGCCTGAGCACCGTGATCCTGCCCGTCGACCGCTGGCACGAGGGCGGCCGCGCCACGTGGCAGCGGGCCGAGGAACTGGGCTTCCACGCCGCGTACACCTACGACCACCTCTCCTGGCGGACCTTCCGCGACGGCCCGTGGTTCGGCGCGCTGCCCACGCTCACCGCAGCGGCGGCGGCCACCACCCGCCTGCGCCTGGGCACCCTCGTCACCTCGCCCAACTTCCGCCATCCCGTCACGCTCGCCAAGGAGCTGATGACGCTCGACGACATCTCCGGCGGGCGCCTCACCCTCGGGATCGGAGCGGGCACCAACGGCTTCGACGCGACCGCGCTGGGCCAGGAGCCCTGGACACCGCGCCAACGGGCCGACCGCTTCGCCGAGTTCGTACCGCTCCTCGACCGGCTGCTCACCGAGGGCTCGGTGACGGAGCGCGGCGAGTTCTACGCGGCCGAGGAGGCCCGCACCCTCCCCGGCTGCGTACAGCGCCCCCGGCTGCCCTTCGCGGTGGCGGCGACGGGCCCGCGCGGCCTCGACCTGGCCGCACGCCACGGACAGGCATGGGTGACGACCGGCGACCCGAAGCTCTACGAGAACGGCACCCCGGAACAGTCCCTGACCGCCCTAAGCGGCCAGCTCGAACGACTGAACGAAGCCTGCGCAAAACTCGACCGAAACCCGGCGGAACTCGACAAGATCCTCCTGCACGGCTTCAGCCCGGACCGCAACAAACCACTGGAATCCGTATCCGCCTTCGTCGACTTCGCCGCCCGCCACCAGGCCCTGGGCTTCACCGAGATCGTCATCCACTGGCCGGTCCCCCACTCGGACTTCGCCACCGCCCAGTCGGTCTTCGAGAAGATCGCCACCGAGGCCCCGGCGCAGCTCGCACGGGACTGAGCCCCCCTGCTCGTACCCACCCCTACGGAAAGGTGACGACCGCCCCACCCAACAACTCGGCCATCGTCTCCGCCGCACCGACCGCCGCGTCCCCGCAGCAGTTGTTGAACAGCACATGCACCTCCCGCACCCGCTCGGCCAGCGTGCGGATGCGCGGGAGCCACTCGGCCAGCTCCTCGCGCCCGTAGCGATGCCGAAAACGATCCTCCTTGCCACCCGTCCCCCAGGCAGCACTGCGCCCGTGAAAACGGACCACCGCAAGCGCCGAATCAGTAACAGGAGTGACGGGCGGCATGGAGGCGGGAAGGCCCTGGATCATGTCCACCGCCACCGCACCCACCCCCAGCTCCGTCAGCAGCGCGGCCGTCCCCGAAGCCCGCTCCCCGGCCCACCAGGCGGGATCACGGAACTCCACCGCCATCGGCCACCCCGAGGCCCGCTCACGCGCACGGCGCAGGAACGCCACCGACTCACCCTTGGGCGCGAACCACGGCGGAAACTGAAAGAGCAGCGTCCCCAACCGCCCACCCGCACGCAACGGCAGCAACGCCCCGCTGAAGCGCTCCCACACCTCGTCAAGAAGACCGGGATCCGACCCCGCCCGATCCTCCCGCGCCCGGTAGCGCTCCCGCTCCAGGGCGGTACGCAGCTCCACGGGCAGCGCCGCAGGCCGGGTCGGATGCCCGGTGAGCAGCGAAAACGCCTTCACATCAAACCGGAAGCCCACCGGAGTGCGCTCTGTCCACAGCACACTGTTGCGCAGACTGGGCAGCCCGTAGTAAGTGGAATCCACCTCCACCACAGAAAACCGCGTCGCGTAGAAGCGCAAACGCCCCTCGGAACCCCCCTGACCCGGCGGATACCAGCCACTACCCACCAGCGCCTTGTCCGTCCACGAACAGGTCCCGACCCGAATCTCTCCCACCCCGCCAGTCTGCTCCCAAGACCACACCCCCGCAGGTCAAAGAACGCCACCCGAGCGCACCAGGAACCCACCCGCCCGTGTGAGGGGCCCGGAGCGACGACTCCGAAAAGACGCACCGCAACGCAGGCCCCCGACAGAGCAGCAAATCGACCGATGGCCAGTAAATCCCTATGGCTTTTCGGAGTTGTCGCGGAGAGGCCCCGCCCCCAACGCGAAGAGGCCCCCCGCACAAAGCAGCACCCCCCGCCCACCTTCTCGCACACCCGTACGCCCCATGGGAGATGATGCCCGGTGTGACTGACGAAGCCGCCACTCCCACCGCCCCCCGCCCCCGCCTCATCGCCACCGACCTGGACGGCACCCTGCTACGCGACGACAAGTCCGTCTCGCCCCGCACCATCACCGCCCTGGCCGCCGCCGAGAAGGCAGGCATCGAGGTCTGCTTCGTCACCGGCCGCCCCGCCCGCTGGATGGGCGTCGTCAGCGACCACGTCCACGGCCACGGCACGGCCATCTGCGCCAACGGCGCCTCCGTGGTGGACCTGCACCGGGGCGGCGAGCTCACCGAGGTGCGCCCGCTGGCGGAGGCCGACGCCCTGGCCGTGGTCACCGCGCTGCGCGCCGTCGCGCCCGCCGTCACCTTCGCCGTGGAGCGCACCGCCGGCATCCACTACGAGCCGCACTACCCGCCCTTCCACCTGGACCCCGCCGCCACCGTCGCCCCCGTGACCAAGCTGCTCTCCGCCGAGTCGGGCCACGCGGACGAGCCGGTGCTCAAACTCCTCGCCCACCACACCGAGTTGGACCCCGACGAGTTCCTGTCCCTGGCCCGGACCGCGGGCGGCCACCGCGCGGACTTCACCCGCTCCTCGCCCTCCGCCCTGCTGGAGGTCTCCGCCCGCGGCGTCAGCAAGGCCAGCACCCTGGCCCGCTGGTGCGCGGCACGCGGGATCGAGGCCGCCGACGTAGTGGCCTTCGGCGACATGCCCAACGACATCGAGATGCTGAGCTGGGCGGGCACCTCCTACGCGATGGCCAACGCCCACCCCGAGGTGCTGGCCGCCACCACGCACCGCACCGCCTCCAACGCGCAGGACGGCGTGGCGATGGTCATCGAGCAGCTACTGCACGCCCTCTGACCCGCCGGGCTCCGGCATCGTGGGGACCTGCCACACCACCGCCGTCCCGGCCCCCTCCTCCCCCAGCCCGCCCTCCGTCCACGCCGCACCCCCCAGCACCTGCGCCCGCGCCTCGATGTTGCGCAGCCCCGAGGCGCGCCGCAGGGACTCCTCGGGCAGCCCCACCCCGTCGTCGGCCACCGTCAGGCGCACCGCCGGCATGCCGTCCTCCAGTGCCGCCGTCGCGTCGATGACCACCCCGATCTGCGTGGCCTCGGCGTGGCGCTGGGCGTTGGACAGGGCCTCGCGCAGCGCCGCCAGCAGGTGCTTGGTGGTCTCGGCGTCGACCGCCGCGTCCACGGCCCCGACGAAGCTCACCGAGGGCTCGAAGCCCAGGGTGGCCGCCGCGGTGGCCACCTCCCGCAGGACGAGCCCGCGCAGGCCCGTGGGAGCGTCGGGCGGCTGGTGCTGCAGGGAGTAGATCGAGGTGCGGATCTCCTGGATGGTCAGGTCCAGCTCCTTGACGGCCGTGTCGATCCGCCTGCCCAGCTCCTCGTCGGCCACCGTGTTGCGCGCGCCCTGGAGCATCATCCCGGTGGCGAAGAGCCGCTGGATCACCAGGTCGTGCAGGTCGCGGGCGATGCGGTCGCGGTCCTCGTACACAGCCAGCCGCTCGCGGTCGTGCTGCGCCTCGGAGAGCACCAGCGCCAGAGCGGCCTGGCGGGCGAACTGCGCCGCCAGGGTCTTCTCCGACTCGGTGTACGCCGGGTCGCCGGGGTTGCGCGGGATGGCGAGGCTGCCCAGGACGCGGCTGCCGCTGCGCAGGGGCAGCAGCATGCTGGGGCCGTAGGCGGAGGCCAGTTTGGTGACGATGCGCGGGTCGGAGGCGGAGTCCTCGACGAACACCGCCTCGCCGGCCTGGAGCTTGGCCACGGCCGGGCTGTACCAGGGCATGACGGTGCCGACGACCGTCTCGGCGTCCCCGTCCGCCCCGCCCGCCGCGGCCACGATCTTCAGCCCCTCCCCGTCCGGCGCGGGCAGCAGGACGACCGCGGCCGCCGCGTTGGCGAGGGTGCGGGCCTGCTCGGCGACCACCCCGAGCGCGTCGCCGACGTCGGTCATGGACAGCAGCGCGGTGGTGACGGCGTTGGAGCCGTCGATCCAGTCGGCGCGGCGGCGGCTCTCCTCGTACAGCCGGGCGTTGCCGATCGCGATGCCGGCCTCGGTGGCGATGACGCGCACGAGCTGCACGTCGTGGTCGGTGAAGGGGCCGCCGCCGAGTTTCTGGGCGAGGACGAGGTCGCCGAAGTTCTCGTCCTCGACCACGACCGGCACGGTGAGGGTGGCGTCCTCGCCGTCGGGGATCTCGTCGATCAGCTCGCGGTCGACCTCGTCGACGCCGTAGGAGGCGAAGTCGGCGAGGTCGCCGCTGGCGGGGTCGATGACGACGATGGAGGCGTAGCGGGCGCCGGCCAGCTCGGCGGCGGTCTGGGCGATGGAGTTCAGGGTGCTGTGCAGGTCCAGGCCGGTGCCGATGGAGCGCATGGCCTGCAGCAGCTGCGAGACGCGCTCGGCGAACTCGCTGGACATGCCCTGCAGCCCCCGGGTCGCTCCGGCGGCCGCGTCGGCGGGGTTGTCGGCGTTCAGGGCCGGGGCGGGGGCTTTCACGTCCCCACCGTAAAATGGGATATCCCGCCGCAAAAGTCGGATTCGCCCCTACAGGGCAGGCTGCAGCGCCCGCTCCCGCTCCAGCCCGCTGCGGAACGGCCCGTCCTGCGCGGCGAGTTGCTCGTACGAGCCGCGCTGGACGACCCGGCCGGCCGCCAGCACCACGATCTCGTCCACCTGCTCCAGTCCGGTCAGCCGGTGGGTGATCAGCACCGTCGTACGGCCCCGGGTGACCGCCAGCAGGTCGGCGGTGAGGGCGTCGGCGGTCGGCAGGTCGAGGTGCTCGGCCGGCTCGTCCAGGACCAGCACCCCGAAGTCCGCCAGCAGGGCCCGCGCCAGGGCCAGCCGCTGGCGCTGGCCGCCGCTGAGCGTTGCGGCGCCCTCGCCGACCCGGGTGTCCAGGCCCTCGGGGAGGGTGGCGGCCCAGGAGGCGAGGCGGGCCTCGGCCAGGACCCGCCACAGCTCCGCGTCGGGGGCGTCAGGGCGGGCCAGGCGCAGGTTCTCGCGCAGGGTGCTGTCGAAGAGGTGGGCGTCCTGGGCGCAGAGTCCGACGAGGCGGCGCACGGCGTCGGCGTCGTAGGGGGCGAGGCTGTACTGCTCGGGGCGCTCGGCGTCGAGGAAGCGCAGCAGGACGTTGGCGAGGGTGGTCTTCCCCGAGCCGCTGGGCCCCACCACGGCCACCCGGCGCCCGCGCTCCAGGGTCAGGTCGAGGTCGTGCAGCACCGGATGCCGGGCGCCCGGATAGCGCGCGCCCAGCCCGCGCAGGACGAGCGGGAACGGATCGGCGGGCGGCTGCCCGGCGCCCTGCGCGGCGGGGGTGGGCGCCTGGACGATCTCCGCGATCCGGGCCGCCGAGCGCCGCGCCCGCGCCCGGTGGGCGAGCGCCTGCGGCATCCCCGCGACGCCCTCGAAGGCGGCCATCGGCAGCAGTGCGAGGGTCGCCAGCCAGACCCCGTCGAGGCGTCCCGCGTGGACGGCGGCGATACCGGCGGCGGTCGTCGCCACCACGGTGAGCCCGCAGGCCAGTGAGCCCAGCGCGCCGCCCGCGCCCAGTCCGGCGGCGCTGCGGGCGGCGGCGGCGCGCAGCTCGCCGTCGGTGGCGCGCAGCGCGGCGATACGGCGGGGGAGCGCGCCGGCGACGGTCAACTCGGCGTTCCCGGCGAGGAGGTCGACGGTCTGCGTCCCCAGCCGGCCGCGCAGCGGCGCGAGGCGGGTGTCGGCGCGGTGGGCGACGGCGGTGGAGAGCGCGGGGGCGAGGAGTCCGGCGGTGAGCAGTCCGGCGGCCAGGGCGGCGCCGGCGAGGGGGTCGAGGGCGGCGGTGAAGGCGACGGCGATCGCGCAGACGGCGAGGGCCTGGCCGGCGGGCAGCAGCCAGCGCAGGTAGCGGTCCTGCTGGGCGTCCACGTCGGCGACCAGCCGGGTGAGCAGGTCGCCCCGGTGGGTGCGGCCCAGGCCGGCGGGGGCGATGCACTCCAACTGGCGGTACACGTCGGCCCGTAGCCCTGCCAGGAGGCGCAGGACGGCGTCGTGGGAGACGAGGCGCTCGACGTAGCGCAGGGCGGCGCGGCTGATGCCGAAGGTGCGGGTGGCGGTGACGGCGACCATCAGGTAGAGCACGGGCGGCTGCTCGGAGGCGCGCGAGATGAGCCAGCCGGAGGTGCCCATCAGGCCGACGGCGCTGAGCAGCGCGAGGGTGCCCAGGGCGGCGGCGAGGGCGAGGCGGGCGCGGATGCGGGCGGGAGTGGCGCGGGGGGTCTCGTACGGGGCGTCGGGGGCGTCGGCGGCGTCGTTGGTCGGGGGCGCGGTCTCGGACTCGCCTGCCTGGGCGGGGACTTCGGGGGCGTGGGCCTGCGGGGCGGGGGGCTGCTCCTCGGGGACGGCGGCGGCCGTCTCGGGGCCGCACCACACCACCCGGTCGGCGAGGGCGAGCAGCGCGGGGCGGTGGGCGACGAGCAGCACGGTACGGCCGACCGCGAGGCGGCGCATCGCCTCGATGACGGAGGCTTCGGTGTCGCCGTCCAGGGAGGCGGTGGGCTCGTCGAGCAGCAGGACGGGGCGGTCGGCGAGGAACGCCCGGGCCAGCGCGACGCGTTGGTGCTGCCCGGCGGAGAGTCCGGCGCCGTCCTCGCCGAGCGGGCGGTCCGGGTCGAGGTCTTCGGCGCCGGCGTCGCACAGCGCTTGGCGTACGGCGGCGGGGTCGGCGTCGGGGGCGGCGAGGCGGACGTTGTCGGCGACGGTGCCGGCGTACAGGTGGGGGCGTTGCGGCACCCAGGCCACGTCGCGGTGCCAGGCGGTGAAGTCGTCGGCGGCGAGGCGGAGTTCGCCTGCGGCGGGCTCGGTGAAGCCCAGGACGGTGGCCAAGACGGTCGACTTCCCGCCGCCGGAGGGGCCGGCGAGGGCGACGGTCTCGCCGGCGGCGACGGTGAGGGAGGGCAGGATCACGGCATCCCGGCCGGGGTAGCGCACTTCGACTCCGTCGAGCTGGATCACTGCGGCAGCGTCGGTGCCTCCGGCAGCGTCGGCGCCTGCGGCGCGCTTCACCCTCCGGGTGAAGTCCTCAAACGCCGGACGGGCTGGGGTTGGACCTCCGGTCGGAGGAAAGCCATCCCCTGGAAGATCCTGCCCCGGAAGGGATGCCGTGACGCCGCCTGCCACGGAGGGCTCACCCTCCACTCCAGCCCGTCCGGCGTTTGAGGACTTCGCGCGAAGCGCGAAACGCGCCGCAGGCGCCGGCGCGACCGGAGACGCCTCCGCCTCCGGCAGCAGCGCGAACACCCTCGACGCCGCCGCCACCCCCTCCGCCGCCGCGTGGTAGTGCACCCCCACCTGCCGCAGCGGCAGATACGCCTCCGGCGCCAGGATGAGGACCACCAGGCCCGTGTAGAGGTCCAACTCCCCGTGTACCAGCCGCAGTCCGATGCCCACGGCGACCAGCGCCACCGACAGCGTCGCCAGCAGCTCCAGCGCGAAGGACGACAGGAACGCCACCCGCAGGGTCCGCAGCGTCACCCGCCGGTACTCCCCCGTGATCTCGCGGATCCGCTCGCCCTGCGCCTTCGCCCGGCCGAAGACCTTCAGCGTCGGCAGCCCGGCGACCACGTCGAGGAAGTGCCCCGACAGCCGCGTCAGCAGCGCGAACTGCCGCCCGGTCGCGGCCTCGGTAGCCCAGCCGATGAGCACCATGAACAGCGGGATCAGCGGCAGCGTCACCGCGATGACCAGCGCCGACACCCAGTCGTCGGTGACGACGCGGCCCAGCACCGCGAGCGGCACCACCACCGCGAGCCCCAACTGCGGCAGATAGCGCGCGAAGTAGTCGTCGAGCGCGTCCATGCCGCGCGTCACCAGCGTCGCCAGTTCGCCCGTACGCTGCCCGGCCAGCCAGCCGGGTCCCAGCGCGGCCGTCCGCGCCACGACCCGCATCCGCAGCTCGGACTTCACCGCCGCCGAGCAGCGGTGCGCGGCCAGCTCGGTGAGCCACGACACCCCCGCCCGGCCGACGGCGGTCAGCGCCAACAATCCCAGCTCGGGCCCCAGTTCGGCGAGCGCGGCGCCGTCCTGGAAGGCGCCCGTCACGAGCGTGGCGATGAGGACGGCCTGCGCGATGACGAGCACCGCGCCCACCAGTCCCAGCGCCACGGAGGCGAGGAGGAAGACGCGGGTGGCCCGCGCGTACCGCAGCAGCCGGGGGTCGACAGCTCTCATCTCAACTCACTTCACGTCGTTACGGGTTCGTGCTCACCGCGAGGTGCCGGGTGCCGATGCGCCGGCGGAACACCCAGTAGGTCCAGCCCTGGTAGAGCACGACCAGCGGGGTGGCCAGCAGCGCGCACCAGGTCATGATCCTCAGGCTGTACGGGGCGGCGGAGGCGTTGGCCACCGTCAGGCTCCACCGCTCGCCCAGCGAGGAGGGCATGACGTCGGGGAAGAGCGCCAGGAACAGCGTCGCCACCAGCGCCGCCACCCCCGCCCCGGAGAAGGCGAAGGCCCACCCCTCGCGCCCCGCCCGGTTGGCGGCCAGCGCCGCGAGCAGCGCCACGACGGTGGCGGCCAGCGCGGCCAGTGACCAGCGTCCGCCGGTGAGCGCCTGCGTCCAGCCGAGGAAGCCGCCGGTCAGCAGCAGCGCCGCCGCCCCCAGGTAGCGGGCCTGCGCGGCGGCGCGCTCGCGGATCGGGCCGAGGGTCTTCAGCGCCACGTACAGGGCGCCGTGGAAGGTGAAGAGCACCAACGTGACCGCGCCGCCGAGCAGCGCGTACGGACCGAGCAGATCGGCCGGGGTGCCGACGTACTCCATGCCCCGCCCTATCGGCACCCCGCGCACCAGGTTGGCGAAGGCGGCGCCCCAGGCGAAGGCCGGGATCAGCGAGGCGATGAGGATCGCGCGCTCCCAGCGGGTCTGCCAGCGCTCGTCGGAGCGCTTGTGCCGGTACTCGAAGGCGACGCCGCGCACGATCAGGCAGAGCACGACGACCAGCATCGGCAGGTAGAAGCCGGACAGCAGGGTGGCGTACCAGTCGGGGAAGGCGGCGAAGGTCGCGCCGACGGCGCTGAGCAGCCAGACCTCGTTGCCGTCCCAGACGGGGCCGATGGTGTTGATCAGGACGCGCCGCTCGGCGCGGTCGCGGGCGAGGGTGCCGGTGAGGACGCCGACGCCGAAGTCGAAGCCCTCCAGGAAGAAGTAGCCGGTCCACAGGACGGCGATGACGACGAACCACAGCTCGTTGAGTTCCATGTCCGCTCCCCTGTCCTCAGTACGAGAAGGCCATCGGCCGGTCGCTGTCGGCATCCCCGCCGATGCGCTCGGGCGGGTTGAGGTCCGCCTCGGTGAGCGCCGGCGGTCCCGCCTTCGCGTACTTCAGCATCAGTCTGACCTCGATCACGGCGAGCAGGGCGTAGAGCAGGGTGAAGGCAGTCATCGAGACGACGACCTCGGTCTGCGAGACGCCGGGGGAGACGGCCGAGGAGGTCGGCAGCACCCCGTAGACGGCCCAGGGCTGGCGGCCGGTCTCGGTGAAGATCCAGCCCCAGGAGTTGGCGAGGAGCGGGAAGAGCATCGTCAGCAGCGCCGACCGCCAGTACCAGCGCGCCACTACGGGCCTCAGCTCGCGGTCCCTCGTCAGCGCCAGGCGCGGCACCTCGTCCTCGCCGGTGCGCAGCCGTCCGCTCAACCACAGCCTGCGCCGTGTCAGCCACAGGCCCAGCAGGCCCAGCCCCAGCGAGGTCATGCCGAAGCCGATCATCCAGCGGAAACTCCAGTACGCGACCGGGACGTTGGGCCGCCAGTCGGATATCGCGAACTCCTCGCCGTAGCGGCGCTCCAGCTGCTCCGCGGTGTCGTTGACGCCGGGGACGGCCTCGGAGAAGTTGTCGTGCGCCAGAAAGGAGAGGAGGCCGGGTATCTCGATCGCGACGACGTTGCGCCCCCGCTCGACGTCGCCGACCGCGAAGACGGAGAAGGGGGCGGGTGCCTCGGTCTCCCAGAGGGCCTCGGCGGCGGCCATCTTCATCGGCTGCTGCTCGTACATGATCTTGCCCAGTCGGTCGCCGGTGAGCGCGGTCAGCAGTCCGCAGACCACCATGGCGACCAGGCCGATCCGCAGCGAGGTGCGCATCACGGGTATGTGCCGGCTCCCGGCGCCCTGGCCGAACCCCTGGCCGGACCCCTGGCGGGCGCCTTTGACAGCGAGGTGCCAGGCCGCGACGCCGGCCATGAAGGCACCCCCGGTGAGGAAGGCGGCGGTCATGGTGTGGGCGAACTGCGCCAGCGCGGTGTTCTGCGTGAGCACCTGGAGGAAGTCGGTGAGTTCGGCGCGCCCGCGCCGCTCGTTGATCCGGTAGCCGACCGGGTGCTGCATCCAGGAGTTGGCGGCCAGGATGAAGTACGCGGACAGGACCGTGCCCAGCGCCACCATCCACATGCAGGCCGTGTGGATCCGCGCCGGGAGTCTGTCCCAGCCGAAGATCCACAGGCCGATGAAGGTGGACTCGAAGAAGAAGGCGATCAGCGCCTCAAGGGCGAGGGGGGCGCCGAAGACGTCCCCGACGAAGCGCGAGTAGTCCGACCAGTTCATGCCGAACTGGAACTCCTGCACGATGCCCGTGACCACGCCCAGCGCGATGTTGATCAGGAAGAGCCTGCCCCAGAACTTCGTCGCCCCGAGGTACTTCTCCTTCCGCGTCCGCACCCACGCGGTCTCCAGCCCGGCCACCAGGGCGGCGAGCGAGATCGTCAGGGGTACGAAGAGGAAGTGGTAGACGGTCGTGATGCCGAACTGCCACCGCGCCAGGGTCTCCGGCGCGAGTGCGAGGTCCGCGGTGTGCACAGCGGGTCCCCTCCTTCACGTCCTTCGCGTTCACCCGACTACCCCGATGATCCACCTGGCTTCCCGGGCCGCTGGGGCCCAACAGGCGGGGCATCCGGGTAGAACTACCTTGTGAATGCGTTCACATTCACAAGGACCAGTCTGGCACACGGCGTTCGAACAGATGGAGGTGCCTCCCCTTTTCGTACGACAACTCCCGGACGCCAACCGCACGGCGGCGTCCGGGAGTCGGGGACCCGGGGGATACGGGAGGGATACGGAGGGGATTCAGCGGCCCGTACGGGCGCTCACAGCTCCTTGCGGAACTCCTGCGCCGCCGTCAGGAAGCGGTCGTTGCCCGCCACCTCGCCGATCGTGATCCGCGCGCCCTCGCCGGCGAAGGGCCGCACCACCACGCCCGCCCGGTCGCAGGCCGCGGCGAAGTCCATCGTGCGCTCGCCCAGCCGCAGCCAGACGAAGTTCGCCTGGGTGTCCGGCACCGTCCAGCCCTGGCCCGCCAGCGCCTCGTACACCCGCGTGCGCTCGGCGACCAGCGCCGCCACCCGCTCCATCAGCGCCTCCTGTGCCCGCAGCGAGGCCACAGCGGCGTCCTGGGCGATCTGGCTGACGCCGAAGGGCACGGCGGTCTTGCGCAGCGCCGCGGCGACCGGCTCGTGCGCGACGGCGAAGCCGACCCGCAGCCCCGCCAGGCCGTACGCCTTGGAGAAGGTGCGCAGCACGCAGACGTTGGGGCGGTCGCGGTACAGCTCCACCCCGTCGGGCACCTCGGCGTCGCGGATGAACTCGCGGTACGCCTCGTCCAGCACCACCAGCACGTCGGAGGGCACCCGGTCGAGGAAGCGCTCCAGCTCGGCGCGGCGCACGACGGTGCCGGTGGGGTTGTTGGGGTTGCAGACGAAGACCAGCCGGGTGCGCCCGGTGATCGCCTCGGCCATCGCGTCCAGGTCGTGCACGTCGCCGTCGGTCAGCGGCACGCGCACCGAGGTGGCGCCGGAGACCTGGGTGATGATCGGGTACGCCTCGAAGGAGCGCCAGGCGTAGACCACCTCGTCGCCGGGGCCGGCCGTCGCCTGCAGCAGCTGCTGCGCGACGCCCACCGAGCCGGTGCCGGTGGCAATGTGCGCGGCGGGGACGCCCAGGCGCGCCGCCAGCTCCTCGACCAGGGCCGAGCAGGCCATGTCCGGGTAGCGGTTGAACGAGGCCGCCGCGGCCGCCGCGGACTCCAGCACCCCCGGCAGCGGCGGGTAGGGGTTCTCGTTGGAGGACAGCTTGTAGGCCGCGCCCACCGCACCGGGGCTGCCGGCGGCCGGCTTCCCCGGCCGGTACACGGGAATGCCGTCCAGCGCGCCCCGCAGCCGGGGCCCCATCTCTCCACTCACCGCGGTCCTCCTCGACCAACTATTCGGTACGCCCACCATACGGCGCCCCTCCGACCGAGCGGAGGGGCGCACGTCACCATGACGCACGCCGGTGGCCCGCGCCATGGCGCGCGTCACCCGTGAGGGTGACGGCCGGGCCTGGAATATGCGCGGGCACGTGACGCCGGAAGCGGTTGCCGTGCGGCAAGGGGGCAGGCGAACCACCGGCAAGTCCATTGCTTCGAAGGTCATTTCAGGGCCCGTACAGTGCAGAAACGTCCCTGCTCCCCCACTCTCCCGTTCCTCGGCACAGGGCCCTCCCGAGCCCTACTATCGGGTCGCGATCGCAGGCTGACTACTGGCTGACTATCTTGCTGACTCCCTGGCTGTGCTTGCCGTACCGGCGGTCCCCGCCGGGCCGGCCGCATCCGGCCGGTCCCCGCCTGCGCACCGCGCGTCCGACTCCCTCCCCGCCACCCGCGCCCACCGACCGCGGGAGAAATCAGGAGGCACGTTGACCGGCTCTGTTCAGCCCCGGGTGGGTCGGCCGTCCGGCCGCCGGCTCGAACGGGCGGGCATCAGGGACGTCGCGCAAGCGGCCGGCGTCTCCATCACGACCGTCTCCGACGCCCTCAACGGCAAGGGGCGGCTGCCCGACACCACCCGCCGCCATGTCCGCGAGGTCGCCGACCGCCTCGGCTACCGCCCCTCGGCCGCCGCCCGCGCCCTGCGCACCGGACGCTCCGGCCTGATCGGCTTAACCGTCACCACCTACGGCGAAGAACCGTTTACCTTCACGGAGTTCGCCTACTTCGCCGAGATGGCCCGCGCCGCCACCTCCGCCGCGCTGGCCCGCGGCTACGCCCTGGTCATCCTCCCCGCCACCTCCCGCCACGACGTCTGGTCCAACGTCGCCCTCGACGGCACGGTCGTCATCGACCCCTCCGACAGCGACCAGCACGTCGCCGACCTGGTCCGCCAGGGCATCCCCGTCGTCAGCGACGGCCGCCCCGGCGGCTCGCTCCCCGTGACGGCCTGGGTCGACCACGACCACGAGGCCGCCGTCCTGGGCCTGCTCGACCACCTCTCCGAGGCGGGCGCGCGCCGTATCGGGCTGCTCACCGGCACCTCCACCGACACGTACACCTCCGTCTCCACCCGGGCGTACCTGGACTGGTGCGAGCGCGTCGGCCAGGACCCGGTCTACGAGTGCTATCCGGCGCACGACCCCTGCGCCGGCGCGGTCGCCGCGGACCGCCTCCTGGCCCGCCCCGACCGCCCCGACGCGGTCTACGGCCTCTTCGACCCCAACGGCACCGACCTGCTGACCGCCGCCCGCCGCTACGGGCTGCGGGTGCCGGACGACCTGATGCTGGTGTGCTGCAGCGAGTCCGAGGGCTACGCCTCCACCGACCCCCCGATCACCACGCTCTCCCTCAAGCCCCGCCGGATCGGCACGGCCGTCATCCAGCTGCTCATCGACGCCATCGAGGGCGGCGAGCGGAGCAGCCCGGTGGAGCGCGTGATGCCGACGGAGCTGATCGTCCGCGCCTCGTCCCAGCGGAAACCCCTGCGCCCGACCGTCAGCCCGCCCCGCAAGCCCCTCGCCTAGGTCGTACGGAGTTCTCCCGTGGAGGACCCGGAGCTGGAACCGTCCCCGCGGGACAAGCGTCGTCGCATACGACGAAACAGGGGCGATTCCTCCCCGCTCGCACTGTCCGCGGCGCCCTTCACCCCGCCTCTTAGCAGGGCGCGGTGGCGATGTCGGGCCGGGGTATGCCCCGGGGCGCGGGTCGCATTCCTATGATGGGCGCACAACACCGGGGGCCGCCGCGCCGAAGCGGCCCCGGGGTGGACTTGAGGGTTGTGGAGGGGTCGATGACTCACGAAGCCGTGGCGCGCGCCGCGGACGGCGGTGTGCCCGCCGCCGTCCGCACGGAAGCCGTGCCCCCGCCGCCCGCCCACGCCCCCGCCGCGCCGCGCGACGACGGCTACACCCCCACGCAGCGCGACCTGCCGGTCATCCGGCGCCAGGACCTTCGGACGGAGCACCTCCGGGCGCAGGAGGGCGCGGACGCCGAGCAGCCGGGATACGGGCCGCTCTACGTCGTCGGCGACGTGCACGGCTATCTCGACGAGCTGCGGGCCGCCCTGCGCGCCCACGGCCTGATCGACGAGGCGGGGCAGTGGGCGGCGGGCGACGCCCGGCTGTGGTTCCTCGGCGACTTCACCGACCGCGGCCCGGACGGCGTCGGCGTGATCGAGCTGGTGATGGACCTCTCGGCGCAGGCGGCCGCCGCGGGCGGCTTCTGCAAGGCGCTGATGGGCAACCACGAGCTGCTGCTGCTCGGGGCCCGCCGCTTCGGCGACACCCCCGTCAACTCCGGCGCCGGCACCGCCTCCTTCCAGGCCGCCTGGCTGCTCAACGGGGGCCAGCGCAGCGACATGGAGCGCCTCAGCGACGTCCACCTGCAGTGGATGGCGCGGCTGGACGCGGTGGCGCTGGAGGAGGGGCACCTGCTGCTGCACTCCGACACCACCGCCTACCTCGACTTCGGCGACTCCATCGAGGGCGTCAACGACCGCATCCACGAGATCCTGGCGCGCGGCGACGCGGACGAGGTCTGGGACGTCTTCCGCAAGTTCACCAAGCGCTTCGCCTTCCGCGAGGAGGCCACCGGCCCGGGCGCGGTGCGCGAGCTGCTGGGGGTCTACGGGGGCGCCCGGGTGGTGCACGGGCACAGCCCGATCCCGTACCTCCTCGGCGACGTCACCGACGAGGAGGAGCGCACGGAGCGCGCCGCGGCGGTAGACGGCCCGCACGTGTACGCGGAGGGCCTCGCCATCGCGATGGACGGCGGCGTCACCATGGACGGCAAACTCCTGATCTCCCCACTGCCTCTGAGGTGAGCGGCCGGACGCCGCTGTCATCCCCGGAGCACTTGGGTGGGGGAGGCCCTTCTCGCGCCGTGCCTAATACGGGCTATTAGCCCGCAACTCGGCTCGGCTTCCCGCTGAGTTCGGTTAACGGCCTGTCACCGGGTGCCTTTCGCGGCCTACCATCGAGTCACCGGCCACCGGCCGGGCTCCGTCCGCCGCCCCGACGAGCCGCCTGGTGCCGGACGCGACGGAGCCTCGGGGGATGTGTATGACCTCAGCTCGGCAGCTGCTCTCGGAGGACCGCCCGGAGTTCGAGCGGATCCTCGACGAAGCGCTGCGCACCGCCGGACACAGCCCCGAGCGCGCCCGCCCCGGCGAGCGGTTCACGGGGCGGCAGCTGCGCACGATGGCGCTGGGCGCGGCGGCGGCGATCGCGGCCTGCGCGAGCGTGGAGTACGACGCCTACGTGAGCGCCCGCGAGGCGCTGCGGCGCCCCGCCCGGGTTGCCGAAGGCGGCGGCGCGCTGGGGCAGTTGACGCCGGTGGCCGCCGAGGGCGGCAGCGCGGGGGTCGCGGCGACGGTGACGGTGCTGGCGCCGGTGCTCTCGGCGAGCGCCGCGGCGATCTTCCTCCTGATCGGCTACGCGCTGGGCTCGCTGCGTCCGCAGCCCGCGGCGGCCCAGCCGATCCGTACGGCCGGCTGGTTCTTCGCGCTGCTGGCGGTGGCGACCTTCGTGGTGGCGATGACGGCCCTGGTGCTGGTGGCCCTGCGCAACGCCTCCACCTCCGTGCGCGCGGCCGGGCGCGCCGAGCTGCAGCGGGAGTTGGCGCTGGCACGGGAGGAGTGGCGCAGCGCGCTGCTGGAGCGCGGCATCGAGCCGTTCCTGCGCGAGGCGCTGGCGCGCAGCGACAGTCCGGGCGCCGATCCCGGTCCGTACCGCGGGTCGGGGCGGACCTCGGCCCCCGACGCGCACGCGGGCGGGCGCACGCCGCGGCTGGGCTACTCGCGTCCCGGCTTCTCCAGCCCGGACGAGGGCGCTCCGCCGCCGGGCGCAGGACCGCACTTCAGCAGCCCGGACTTCACGAGTCCGGACTACGGGGGTCCGGAGCACACACCGGAGTAGGCAGGGGCCCGAGGGCTGCTTCAGGCCGTCCGCGCCGGCTGGTCCACACTGGGCTCATGGCTGTCACAGGGGTGGGCGGGGCGGTGCTGGTCTACGACGGGGACTGCGGGTTCTGCACCTCGGCGGTGCACGTCGCCGAGCGGTGGATCAGGCCGCGCTGCCGGGTGGTGCCGTGGCAGTTCGCGGACCTCGAAGCGTGGGGGGTGGCCCGGGAGCGGGCGCAGTACGAAGTGCTGTGGATCACGCCGGGGGGCCGGGTGTTCGGCGGGGTGCGCGCGGTCTCGCGGCTGCTGCGCAGCGCCGGTCGCGGCTGGGGGCTGCTCGGCCTGCTCCTCGGGGTGCCGCCGCTGCGATGGCTCGGGCACGGTGTCTACCGGCTGATCGCGGACAACAGGCACCGGCTGCCCGGTGGCACTCCGGCCTGCGCGGTGCGGCCGGGGGATGGCGTGAAGTCCGGTTGAGCTGCGGTCCGTCGCGGTGGAAGGCGGGCTGCGTGAGGCGGCCTGCGGGCGCCCGGCACCGCGGTGGACCCGGCGGGCGGACCGCGCCGCACGGGCGGGGAACCTCACCGGGACGGGACGCCGGGGCGCGGACGCGGGCCGCGACTCCTGCCGTACGCCCGTGACGAGCGCGCAGGCCAGCGCGGCGCAGAGCGCGAGCAGGCACAGCAGCAGGCTGCGGAAGGGGTGTGTGGTCACCCGGTCATTAAGGCACGCCGAATTACGGTAGAACCAACCCGACTTGCAACTTAACTGACATTGCAGTCGCCCGGCGCAAATGTCCTACGAGTCCTATGAACAGCCCAGCCGCACGCGACTCGACCGGTGCGCACGGGCCCGCCCCCGCAGCGGGGGCGGGCCCCTTTCCGGCGCCGCTGGGCAGCGTCAGTCCGCCAGCGGCAGGTAGACGCGGTTGCCCGCGGCCGCGAACTCCTCGGACTTCTTCAGCATCCCGGCCTCGACCTCCTCCGGGGTGGCACCCGCGTCACCGCCGAACTGCTCCGCGATGCCGTGGCTGATCTTCATCGAGCAGAACTTCGGGCCGCACATCGAGCAGAAGTGCGCCGTCTTCGCCGGTTCGGCGGGGAGGGTCTCGTCGTGGAAGGAGCGGGCCGTGGCGGGGTCCAGGCTCAGGTTGAACTGGTCCTCCCAGCGGAACTCGAAGCGGGCGTCGGAGAGCGCGTCGTCCCAGCGCTGGGCGCCCTCGTGGCCCTTGGCGAGGTCCGCGGCGTGGGCGGCGATCCTGTACGTGATCACGCCCGTCTTGACGTCGTCGCGGTCCGGTAGGCCCAGGTGCTCCTTGGGCGTGACGTAGCAGAGCATCGCCGTGCCCCACCAGGCGATCATCGCCGCGCCGATGCCGGAGGTGATGTGGTCGTAGCCGGGCGCGATGTCCGTGGTCAGCGGGCCGAGGGTGTAGAAGGGGGCCTCCTCGCAGACCTCCTGCTGGAGGTCGATGTTCTCCTTGATCTTGTGCATCGGTACGTGCCCGGGGCCCTCGATCATCGTCTGCACGCCGTGCTCCTTGGCGACGCGGTTCAGCTCGCCCAGGGTGCGCAGTTCCGCGAACTGCGCCTCGTCGTTGGCGTCCGCGATCGAGCCGGGGCGCAGGCCGTCGCCGAGGGAGAAGGTCACGTCGTAGGAGGCGAGGATGTCGCACAGTTCGGCGAAGTTCTCGTACAGGAAGCTCTCGCGGTGGTGCGCCAGGCACCAGGCCGCCATGATCGAGCCGCCGCGCGAGACGATGCCGGTCTTGCGGCGGGCGGTCAGGGGCACGTACCGCAGCAGGACGCCCGCGTGGACGGTCATGTAGTCGACGCCCTGCTCGCACTGCTCGATCACGGTGTCGCGGTAGACCTCCCAACTCAGCTCCTCCGCACGGCCGTCGACCTTCTCCAGCGCCTGGTAGAGCGGGACGGTGCCGATGGGGACGGGGGAGTTGCGCAGCACCCACTCGCGGGTGGTGTGGATGTTGCGGCCGGTGGAGAGGTCCATGACCGTGTCGGCGCCCCAGCGGGTCGCCCAGGTCATCTTCTCGACCTCCTCCTCGATGGAGGAGGTGACGGCGGAGTTGCCGATGTTGGCGTTGACCTTCACCAGGAAGCGTTTGCCGATGACCATCGGTTCGAGCTCCGGGTGGTTGACGTTGGCGGGGAGCACCGCGCGGCCGGCGGCTATCTCCTCGCGGACCGTCTCGGGGCTGACGCCCTCGCGGATCGCGGCGAACTCCATCTCCGCGGTGGTCTCCCCCCGCCTGGCGTAGGCGAGTTGGCTGACCGCGCGGCCTCCTCGCCCCCGGCGCGGTGGGCGGGAGCCGCCGGGGAAGACGGCGTCCAGGTTGCGCAGGGCGCCGCGGGCGCCGGCGCGCAGGCCGTCGTCCTCGGGGCGCACGGGGCGGCCCTCGTACTCCTCGGTGTCGCCGCGCCCCAGGATCCACCCCTCGCGCACAGGTGCGAGGCCGCGGCGGACGTCGGTGGGGACCTGGGGGTCGGTGTACGGGCCGGAGGTGTCGTACAGGGTGACGGAGCCGCCGCCGGTGAGGTGGACGCGGCGGACGGGGACGCGCAGGTCCGGTCGAGGCCCGTCGAGGTATCCCTTGTGCCAGCCGAACTCCGGCTCGCCGCTGGGGTTTTCGGGGCTGTGGTTTTCGGAGCTGGGGTTTTCGGGCGTGCGTGATTGCTGCGAGGTCATCTGACCCACTCCCTACGCCGGCATTACCCGGTAACAGGTTCGGCGGTCGGCGCAGCGGATCCGGGCCGCCCGGATACCGCTCCGGGCCGCCTCGCGTCAGCGCCCTCTCAGCCCGGTGCTCCGAGCTCCCGCGGTGTGCGAAACACCCTTACCGTAGCCGTGCGTCGGAGGGGGCCGCCAGAGGGCCTGGGACGGTCCGGCCCCTCAGCGCACCGGGCGCTTGCCGAAGACGTGGACCCGGTCGCCCGTGCGCAGGGCGTTCCACAGGGCCTTGGACTCGGTGAAGCGCAGGTTGACGCAGCCGTAGGAGCCCTGGGCGCGGTAGACGCCGCCGTAGGTGCCGTGCAGGGCCTGGCCGCCGGCGAAGAACTGCGCGTAGGGCATCGGCATGTCGTAGGTCGAGGACCAGTGGTTCTTGTTGCGCCAGGTGATGCGGTGGGTGCCGGTGCGCGTCTCGTGGCCGGGGCGCCCGGAGCGGATCGGGACCGGCTTGAAGAGGATCCTGCGGCCGTCCTGCGTCCAGAGCAGCTGGCGGGTCAGGTCGACGCAGACCACCCGGCCGCCCGTGGTCGGGCACAGGCCGCGGGCGTTGGGGTCCGCGGCGGCGGCGGCGAGCTGGAGGGTGCCGTGGGTGACGGGGCCCGCGTAGCCGAGGGCGGCGATCTTGTGTGCGCGCTGGTAGCGCTGGATCGCCTTGCAGTCGGCCGCCGACTGCCTGCCGTCGGGCTTCAGCCCCAGGTAGCGCTCGACCTGGCGCTGGTACGGGCCCGGCTTGCGCGTGCAGAAGGGGTAGCTGCGGTTCGCCTCGCCCGGCGGCCTCTCCTC
Source organism: Streptomyces polyrhachis (assembly GCF_042663125.1). Classification (NCBI taxonomy): domain Bacteria; kingdom Bacillati; phylum Actinomycetota; class Actinomycetes; order Kitasatosporales; family Streptomycetaceae; genus Streptomyces; species Streptomyces polyrhachis. The sequence continues at coordinate 129,103 of NZ_JBHSZO010000008.1, forward strand.
CACGTCCGCCAGGAGCTTCAGCGGCCGGGGCTCGTGCTGGGCGCCCTCCGGCAGTGCGCGCGAGCTGTCGGGGGCGACGGCCCCCTGGTCGGCGGTGTCGGCGTAGACGCCGTCCTGATAGGGGTCCGCGACGCGCACCCGCTCGCGGGTGCTGGGCCGCTCGTCGTCGGCGGCGGCGGGCAGCGCCCCGCCGATCAGCAGCAGTCCGGCCAGCAGGGCGGCGCCGGCGGCCGCCCTCGATCGCACGGCGCTCAGCGCCGCGGCCACTCCACGCATGGGGTCCCCTTCTCCGGGTCCTGTCGGAAGGTCTCTACCGGAGCACTTATACGGGCCGATCCGCGGTGGATCATACGATTCATCCGATACGGGGCGATTCCTCCGGGCGTCGGGGGCGTCTCACCGTACGTAATGGCGGCGACTGCCATCCCGCGCGCCCAGTAAGATTTCGCAGCATGGCGGCCACTGGAACTGAGCAGCAGGGGGCGGAGGCGTTCTACGTCACGACCCCCATCTACTACGTGAACGACGCTCCCCACCTGGGCCACGCCTACACGACCGTCGCAGGCGACGTGCTCACCCGCTGGCACCGCCAGCGCGGCGAGAAGGTGTGGTACCTCACCGGCACGGACGAGCACGGTCAGAAGATCATGCGTACCGCGCAGGCGCACGGGGTGAGCCCGCAGGAGTGGTGCGACAAGCTCGTGGAGGAGTCCTGGCGGCCCCTCTGGGAGCACCTGGAGATCGCCAACGACGACTTCATCCGCACCACGGAGCAGCGGCACACCGACCGGGTGCGGGAGTTCGTCCAGGACCTCTACGACAAGGGCGAGATCTACCAGGGCGGCTACGAGGGCCCGTACTGCGTGGGCTGCGAGGAGTACAAGTCCGCCGACCAGCTCCTGGACGGCGAGGGCGAGTTCGCCGGCCAGCAGATCTGCGCGGTGCACAAGAAGCCGGTGGAGCTGCTGAAGGAGGAGAACTACTTCTTCAAGCTCTCCGAGTACGGCCCGCGCCTCCTGGAGTTCTACGAGGCCAACCCCGGCTTCATCCAGCCCGAGTCGGCCCGCAACGAGGTCGTGAACTTCGTGAAGCAGGGCCTGCAGGACCTCTCCATCTCCCGCTCCACCTTCGACTGGGGCGTGCGGGTCCCCTGGGACGACAAGCACGTCATCTACGTGTGGATCGACGCCCTCCTGAACTACGCCACCGCCGCCGGCTACGGCAGCGACCAGGCGCGCTTCGAGTCGACCTTCCCGGCGAACGTGCACCTGGTCGGCAAGGACATCCTGCGCTTCCACGCGGTGATCTGGCCGGCCATGCTGCTGGCGAACGGACTGCCGCTGCCGGGGCGGGTCTTCGCCAACGGCTGGCTGATGGTCGGCGGCGAGAAGATGTCGAAGTCGAACCTGACGGGCATCAAGCCGCAGGACCTCACCGACCACTTCGGCGTGGACGCCTACCGCTGGTACTTCCTGCGGGCCATCGCCTTCGGCCAGGACGGCTCGTTCTCCTGGGAGGACTTCACCGCCCGCTACACCTCCGAGCTGGCCAACGACTTCGGCAACCTCGCCTCGCGGGTGGGCGCGATGACGGTGAAGTACTTCGGCGGCACGCTGCCGGAGGCCACCGACACCGGGGCGGCCGAACAGGTCGTCATCGACGGGCTCGCCCAGGCGGCTGCCGACGCCGATGTGAGGATCGGCGAGGAGCTGGACTTCGCGGGCGGCATCGAGGCTGTCTTCGCGCTGGTGCGCAAGGTCAACCTGTACCTGACCGAGCAGGAGCCCTGGAAGGTCGCCAAGGACGAATCCCCGGCCGCGCAGGCCCGGTTGGCGACCATCCTCTACACGGCGGCGGAGGCCCTGCGGGCCACGGCGGTGCTGCTCAACCCGGTGATGCCGGCCACGGCGGAGAAGCTGTGGGCCTCGCTGGGCGCGCAGGCGCCGCTGGGCGCGCTGGCCGACCAGCGCCTGGCCACCGTCGCCGACTGGGGGCAGCTCCCGGCGGGGGCGCAGGTCACCAAGGGCGAGATCCTCTTCCCGAGGCTGGAGGAGCCGGCCAGGCAGGGCTGAGCGCCTCGCAGGGCACTCCTTCCGTACGGGCCTCCCGTACGGCACGACGGCCCGGCACCCCTGTCGGCAGGGGCGCCGGGCCGTCGTACGTGGCGGGGCGGCTATCTCCCCCGCAGGAACGCCGCGATGTGACGGATCGCGGCCTTCCCCTCCGGCACGAAGTCGGAGAACACCGGGAAGACGTGGGTCTGCCCCGCCCACTCGTGGTGCTCGACGTCCACCCCGGCCGCCGCCGCCCGTTTGGCCAGGTGGCGGGAGTCGTCGCGCAGGATCTCCGTGCTGCTGGAGACGAGCAGCAGCGGCGGGAAGCCGGTGTAGTCGCCCTCCGCCGGGGCGTGCACGCGCAGGTCGGCGGGAGCGGTGGCGGCGAGGTAGCGGCCCAGCCAGGCGAGGCGGCGGGCGGGCAGCAGGGTGTCGCTCGCCTCGTTCAGCCGGTGGGAGTCGGCCGTGCACCGCAGGTCCACCCAGGGCGAGATGCCCACGATCGCGCCCGGCAGCGGCTGCCCGCGCCGCTTCAGCTCGTGCACCAGCGAGAGCGCGAGGTGGCCGCCGGCGGAGTCGCCGCCGACGGTGATGTGCTCGGGCTCGTGCCCCTGCGCCAGCAGTCCGCCGTACGCGGCGAGGGCGTCGGTGAGCGCGTGCATCGCGGTGTGCTCGGGCACCAGCCGGTAGCGGACCATCAGCACCGGGCGCCGGGTCGCGGCCGACAGCCGCCAGGACAGGCCGCGGTGCTGGCGGGGGCTGCCGAAGAAGTAGCCGCCGCCGTGGAAGTAGAGGACCGGGCGGCTCTCCCCCACCCCCCGGGCGCGCACCCACTCACCGGTGCCGGGGACCTGCGTGATCGTGACCCCGCGCGGCGCGATCGTGCCCAGGGAGGCGAGCTGGAAGCCGCGCCGGGCCAGGGGCAGCAGCGCCGCGCGGCCGTCGGGGCCGGCCTCCAGCAGCCGCCGGCCGGTCTGGCGCACCACGGCGCCCACGCGCTGGGACTGCCGGGTCGCGGGAGCGCCGGGGTACAGCCCCGCCGCCGTACTGACGCTTCGTCTCATAACGGCATGATGCCCTACGGACGGCGGCGCGCGACAGCCCTGTGCGAGGGGGAAACCCGGGCCCCGACGAACGAGGGCGCCCCCGCGTTCCTCCGCGGGGGCGCCCTCGTCAACAGGGTGCGCGCAGGCCCGGGTCGGACCCGGACCGGACTACTTCGGCTGCGGCTTGCGGATGTCCAGGTGCAGCTCGCGCAGGCGGGACTCGTCGACCTCGCTGGGGGCGCCCATCAGGAGGTCCTGGGCGTTGCCGTTGAGCGGGAAGGCGATCGTCTCGCGGATCGAGGGCTCGTCGGCCAGCAGCATCACGATGCGGTCGATGCCCGGCGCGATGCCGCCGTGCGGCGGGGCGCCGAACGTGAAGGCCCGCAGCATGCCGCCGAACTCGCGCTCCACGTCCTCGCCCGAGTAGCCCGCGATCTCGAAGGCGCGGTACATGACCGCCGGCTCGTGGTTGCGGATGGCGCCGGAGGACAGCTCGGTGCCGTTGCAGACGATGTCGTACTGCCAGGCCAGGATGTCCAGCGGGTCCATCGTGTCCAGCGCCTCCAGGCCGCCCTGCGGCATGGAGAAGGGGTTGTGGGAGAACTCGATCCGCCCGGTCTCCTCGTTCTTCTCGAACATCGGGAAGTCGACGATCCAGCAGAAGCGGAAGACGCCCTCCTCGAACTGGCCCGCGCGCTTGGCCGCCTCGACCCGCACCGCGCCCATGATCTTGGAGACCTCGTCGAACTCGCCCGCGCCGAAGAAGACCGCGTGGCCGGGCTCCAGGCCCATGCGCTCGGTGAGGACCTTCACGTCCTCCTCGGTGAGGAACTTGGCGATCGGGCCGCTCAGCGTGCCGTCCTCGCCGACGCGCACCCAGGCCAGGCCCTTGGCGCCCTGCTCCACCGCGTAGTCGCCCAGGCCGTCGAAGAACTTGCGGGACTGGCCGGCCACGTCCGCCACCGGCAGCGCGCGCACGTGCTTGCCGGCGAACGCCTTGAACTCCGAGTCGGCGAACACGTCGGTGAGGTCGACCAGTTCGAGCTTGGCGCGCAGGTCCGGCTTGTCGGAGCCGTACTTCAGCATCGACTCGCGGAACGGGATGCGCGGGAAGGGCGAGGTGACCTCGCGGTCGCCGCCGAACTCGGTGAACAGGTCGGTCATGACCTTCTCGATGACCTGGAAGACGTCCTCCTGCTCGACGAAGGACATCTCCACGTCGAGCTGGTAGAACTCGCCCGGCGAGCGGTCCGCGCGCGCGTCCTCGTCGCGGAAGCAGGGCGCGATCTGGAAGTAGCGGTCGAAGCCGGCGATCATCAGCAGCTGCTTGAACTGCTGCGGGGCCTGCGGCAGCGCGTAGAAGCGGCCGGCGTGCAGGCGGGAGGGGACCAGGAAGTCGCGGGCGCCCTCGGGGGAGGTGGCCGACAGGATCGGGGTCGCCAGCTCGTTGAAGCCGAGGTCCGTCATCTTCTGGCGGATCGTACGGATCACGGCGGTGCGCAGCATGATGTTGCGGTGCATGCGCTCGCGGCGCAGGTCGAGGAAGCGGTACTCCAGGCGCTTCTCCTCGTTGACCCCGTCCTCGGCGTTGATCGTGAACGGGATCTGCTCGGCGGCGCCCAGCACCTCCACGCCCGTGACCTCGACCTCGACCTCGCCGGTGGGCAGGTCGGGGTTGATGTTGTCCGCGCCCCGGGAGACCACGCGGCCGTCGACGCGCACGACGGTCTCCTTGGTCAGGTGGGAGAGGGCCTCGTTGGCGGCGGTACCGGGGCGGGCCACCAGCTGCGTGATGCCGTAGTGGTCGCGCAGGTCGATGAAGAGGATGCCGCCGAGATCTCGCCGGTTGTGCAGCCAGCCGGAGAGCCTCACGTCGCTGCCTACGTCGCCGGAGCGCAGCTCACCGCAGGTGTGGGAGCGGTAACGGTGCATCGTTCATCCTGATCATCGAGACGGGAATGGGGATGAGAACAGCCTCGGGGGCCGACCCCGGCGCTTGGGCGTCCGAGGTCTCAGGAAGCCCAGGTTACCGGGCGCGGGCAGGCTCCCCGCCGGGCCTGTGGACACCTGGGGGCAGAAGCCCGGGAACCCTCCCCCGATAATTCGTCCCGAATCAGCCTAAAATATATGAATGCGCATCGAGGAGACCCTCTCCGCCGTCGGCACCGGCGTCTGGCGGTGGGACACGGTGACCGGCGAGGTCGACCTGGACCCCGAGGCCGTCTCGCTCCTCGGCCTGCCCCCCGACCGGACCACGACCACCGCCGCCGAGGTGCGCTCGCGCTACCACCCCGTCGACTACATGGAGATCAAGGGCCTCATCGACCTGGCCGTCTCCGAGGGCACCCTGGCGGAGGCCGTGCTGCGGGTCGTCGACGAGGAGGGCCGCACCCTGCGGACCGTACGCGGCCGCTGGCGCCCCCTGGGCGACGGGCGCGTCCTCGTCGGCACCGTGCAGGAGCTGGTCGAGCCCTCCCCAAGCTCTTCGAGCAGGGGATCCCCCCTGCCCGGCGCCGCCGCCGGCACCTCCCCGCCCTCCCCCCTGACCAGCGACTGGCGGCTCTCACGGGAGGCGTTCCTGCTGGACGCCGGGCGGGCGCTGGCCGAGGCCGGCTCCACCGACGAGGTGCTGCGCGTCGCCGCCTCCCTCGCCATGCCCGGCTTCTCGCCCGACGGGATGGCGGTCTTCGGCACCGAGGGCGACCAGCTGACGATCGTCGGCCACCAGGGCTACCGCAAGCAGGACGAGACCCCCTTCCGGGACATCCCCCTCGACTCCGACTACCCGGCCGCCGTCGCGATCCGCACCGGCCGGGCGATCTACCTGCCCAGCCCCGAGGAGTACGCGCGCCGCTTCCCCGAGGCTTGGCGGCTGGCCGGGCGGCTGGGGCGGCGCTCCTGGGCGTTCCTGCCGCTGACCGCCGGCGGGCGCACCACCGGCGCCTGGATGGCGTCCTTCTCGCACGGCACCGCCTTCACCCCCGACGAGCGCTCGGTGCTCACCACCGTCGCCCGGATGCTCGCCGCGGCGCTCTCGCGGGCCCACGTACAGGAGTCGGAGCGGGAGCTGTCGGCCGGGCTGCAGCGCACGATGATGCCCGCCACCACCCCCGAGATCCCCGGCCTGGAGGTCGCCGCCCGCTACGTCCCCACCGGCGGCGGGCTGGACATCGGCGGCGACTGGTACGACGTCATCTCCCTCACCGGCGACAACACCGCGCTGGTCATCGGGGACGTCCAGGGCCACGACGTGCGGGCGGCGGGCCTGATGAGCCAGCTGCGCATCGCGGTACGGGCCTACGCGGCCGAGGGCCACCACCCCGACGCCGTACTGACCCGCGCCTCGCGCTTCCTCTGCGGCATCAACCAGCTCGACCCCGACAGCGCGGGCGGCGCGGGCGGCGCCTACGAGGACCGCCGCTTCGCCACCTGCCTCTACCTGGAGGTCGACCCCCGCGACGGCCGCCTCGTCTTCGCCCGCGCCGGCCACCTCGACCCGGCCGTCGGCCTGCGCGACGGCACCATGCGGGTGCGCCCCACCGAGGGCGGGCTGCCGCTGGGCATCGTCCCCGACCCGGACTACCCCCTCACCGTGCTGCGGCTGGAGTACGGCGAGACGCTGCTGCTGTGCTCGGACGGGCTGGTGGAGACCGGCGGCCACGACCTGGACACCGGCCGCGACCGCATCCGCGAGATCTTCGCCGCCCACGCCGGCGAGGAGCTGGAGGCCATCGCGGACGCCCTGCTCGACGCCGTCAGCGGCGTCCACGCCCACGAGCACCCCGGCCCGCACTCCGAACGGCGCGAGGACGACATCGCGCTGATCCTGCTGCGCCGCACCGGCCGCGCGGCGGGGGCCGGGCAGGCGGGGCGCAACATGCACCTCGTCGTCACCCAGGACGAGCAGCAGCGCGTCGCCGACGCCCGCCACGAGCTGCGGGCGATGCTGCACGACTGGTCGACGGCGGACCAGGTGGACTCCGCGGAGCTGGTCCTCTCGGAGCTGATCGCCAACGTCCTCGTCCACACCGAGGGCGACGCCCGTGTCCGCGCCGACATCACCGGGCCGCCGGGCGAGCGCACCCTGCGGGTGGAGGTCGCCGACAGCGACGACGAACTCCCCCACCGCCGCCACCCCGGCGAACTGGCCTCCTCGGGCCGGGGCGTGCTGCTGCTGGAGGCGCTGTCCAACGCGTGGGGGGTGGAGCCGCGGGGGCTGGGGAAGTCGATCTGGTTCGAGATGTACGAGGGGGAGGAGTACGGGTGAGGAAGGTCGCGGGGGCCGGACCTGCGGTTCGTACAACCATCCGCGGGCGGCGCGCGTCGTACTAGCGATCATGGGCGCCCCATCGGACGCCCACTCGCCACACGATCCCCGTACGGAGAAAACCCGCAGATGAGCGCCCGTCTCCTCGCCCGCACCCCGCGCTCCCTCCTCGCGGCCGGCGTCGTCCTCGCCGCGGTCGCGGCCCCCCTGACCCTCGCGCCCTCCGCCGGCGCGGCCACCCCCGCGACGTACGCCGACGACTTCAACGGCGACGGCTACCGCGACCTGGTGATGCTCGGCGGCGACCACACCAGGACCAACCGCGTCACCGTCGTCTACGGCACCTCCACCGGGCCCGGCACCCGGGTGCAGACCTTCAACCAGGACTCCGCCGGCATCCCCGGCGCGGCGGAGACCGACGACGGCTGGGGCGACGCGGCCACCACCGCCGACCTGGACCGCGACGGCTACGCCGACCTGGTGGTCTCCTCGCCCGGCGAGGACGTGGGCGAGATCCGCGACCGCGGCGGCCTGACCGTCATCTGGGGCTCCGCCACCGGGCTGGCCTCCTCCGGCACGGTCCTCTCCTCACCGGTCCAGCCCGCCTCCCCCGGCCAGGGCGACAGCTTCGGCGGCGACGTTGCCTCCGGCGACTTCGACGGCGACGGCGACACCGACCTCGCGGCGATCAGCAACAGCACCGAGGGCGTGGTGCTGCTCCAGGGCCCGTTCACCCGCGCCGGCGGCAAGCAGGGCTGGGCCTCGCTGGGCGGCTCCTACGGCTACCTCAGCGCCTCCCAGCTCGCCGCGGGCCGCGTCACCAACGACGCCGCGACCGACCTGTACGTCTTCGGCCGCGACCTCACCGCCGCCGACGCCTCCTACGAGAGCGCCTTCTTCCACCGCGGCGGCGCGGGCTTCACCAGCAAAGCCGGGCAGCTCAACTACGCCGACGACCTGGGCGGCACCTTCGGCCCGGCCGGCCCGCAGACCGCGATCGGCGACTTCGACAAGGACGGCTACGGCGACCTCGCCGTGGGCCGCTGGAGCGAGACCCCGGACAAGGGGCGCGGCTACGTCGTGGTGAAGTACGGCTCCTCGACCGGCCCGAGCACCTCGCGCGGCGCGGTGACCTTCCACCAGGACACCGCCGGCGTCCCCGGCGCCCGCGAGACGGAGGACTACTTCGGCTCCTCGGTCGCCGCCGGCGACGTCAACGGCGACGGCTACGCCGACCTGGCGATCGGCGCCTCCGGCGAGGACCTGGGCAGCGTGCGCAACGCCGGCACGGTGACGGTCCTGCTCGGCCGCGCGGGCGGCCTGTCTGGCACGGGCGCGAAGGCGTACGACCAGAACACGGGCGGGGTGGCGGGCGCTCCGGAGACGGAGGACCGCTTCGGCGGGGACCTGAAGTTCACCGACTACACCCGCGACGGCCGCGCGGACCTCGTGGTGGGCACGAACGACCAGGTCTCGACCGGCATCCCGGCCCGCTGGGGCCTGATCCACCTCCTGAACGGCTCGTCCGCGGGAACCACGGGCACGGGCTCGCGCTCGTGGAGCGTCATCTCCCTGAAGCTGTCGGCGAACCGGCTGGCGGCGCCGTTCGCGCACTGAGGCCGGGGGCGGGCGGGGCGCCTTTTCGGAGGTCGCCCCGCCTGCCCGTACAACCCCAACTGCCCCACGAGCGTCGAACAGTTCATACACCGGCGTCACACCACGCCGGTCCATCACGTTCGGGGGAGACAGACCTGATGCGCTTCCGGCCTCATCTACGCGCCACCCTCGCCGCCACCGTGCTGGCAGCGGCCACCGTGACACCGCTGCTGACGGCGCCCGCCGCGAGCGCCGCGCCCGCGAAGCTGGCCGATGACTTCAACGGGGACGGGTATCGGGACCTGGTGATGCAGGGCGGCGAGTACCGTACGGACCGCCGCGTCACCGTGCTCTACGGCACCTCCGCCGGCCCCGGCACCCGGGTCCAGACGATCCACCAGGACTCGACCGGCATCCCCGGCGCGGTGGAGAGCGGCGACGACTGGGGCTACGCCGCCACCACCGCCGACCTGGACCGCGACGGCTACGCGGACCTCGTCGTCGCCTCGCCCGGCGAGAACGTCGGCGACGTCTCCGGACGCGGCGGCCTCACCGTCGTCTGGGGCTCCGCCACCGGCCTCGGCTCCGGGACGGTCTTCCACTCCCCGATCGCCCCGGTCGACAACGAGGGCGACAGGCTCGGCTACGACCTCGCGAGCGGCGACTTCGACGGCGACGGCGACCCGGACCTCGCCGCGACCAGCAGCAGCTCCGCCGGCGTCGTCCTGCTCAAGGGCCCCTTCACCCGCACCGGCGGCAAGCAGGGCTGGACGTCCCTCGGCGGCTCGTACGGCTACCTCAGCGCACAGCACCTGGTCGCCGGCCGGGTGACGAACGACTCCGCGACCGACCTCTACGTGATCGGCGACGACCTCGGGGACGACGACTCCACGCACGTCAGTGCGTTCTTCCACCGGGGCGGCGCGGATTTCGCCACCCGCGCCGGGCGGATCGACTACGCCGATGACGGTGGCGGAGGCGTCGGCTCCTCCGGGCCGCAGGGCGCTATCGGCGACTTCGACAAGGACGGCTACGGCGACCTGGCCTTCGGCCGGGGCCTTGAGAACGCCGACGGGATGCGCGGCTACGTCAAGGTCAAGTACGGCAGCGCCACCGGCCCCAGCACCACCCGCGCCTCCGCCACCTTCCACCAGGACACCACCGGCGTCCCCGGCGCCCGCGAGGCCGGAGACTACTTCGGCTCGGCTGTCGCCGCCGGCGACGTCAACGGCGACGGCTACGCCGACCTGGCGATCGGCGCCTCCGGGGAGGACCTGGGCAGCGTGCGCGACGCCGGCACGGTGACCGTGCTCCTCGGCCGCGCGGGCGGCCTGTCCGGCACGGGTGCGAAGGCGTACGACCAGAACACCAGCGGGGTGGCGGGCGGCCCCGAGGCCGACGACTACTTCGGGGTTGAGCTGAAGCTCACCGACTACACCCGCGACGGCCGCACGGACCTGATCGTGGGGACCGGCGACCAGGTCTCCGACGTCAACGTCGCCCGCTTCGGCCTCATCCACCAGCTCAACGGCTCCTCCACCGGCACCACCGGCACGGGCTCACGCGCCTGGAGCGTGGTCTCGCTCAAGCTCCCGTACGAGCGGCTGGGCGGCCCCTTCGCGCGCTGAGGTACAGGACCCACCGGGGCCGACCGCGCATCGCTCGCGGCCGGCCCCGGCTCGTACTCCCGTACCGCAGACGCCTGTTCAGGACTGCGGGGACTCGCCCGGCTTCATCCCGTGCACCGCCGGGATCGTCCCCAGGCGGCCCTTCTGGAAGTCCTCGAAGGCCTGCTGCAGCTCCTGCTGGGTGTTCATCACGAACGGCCCGTAGTGCGCCATCGGCTCGCGGATCGGCCGGCCGCCGAGCAGGACGATCTCCAGGTCCGGGGTGTGCCCGTCCTGGCGCTCGTCCGCCCGTACGGTCAGCGAGCCGCCGTCGCCGAAGACCGCGGTCTGGCCCAGCTCGATCGGGCGGCGCTCCTGGCCGACCGTGCCCCGGCCCGCCAGGACGTACGCCAGGGCGTTGAAGTCCGGGCGCCAGGGCAGCGTCAGCTCCGCGCCGGGGCTGAGCGTGGCGTGGATCATCGTGATCGGGGTGTGGGTGATGCCGGGGCCCTCGTGGCCGTCCAGCTCGCCGGCGACCAGGCGCAGCAGGGCGCCGCCGTCGGGCGAGCTGAGCAGCCGCAGCCGCCCGCCGCCGATGTCCTGGTAGCGGGGGGCCATCATCTTGTCGGCGGCGGGGAGGTTGACCCACAGCTGCAGGCCGTGGAAGACGCCGCCGCTGACGACCAGCTCCTCCGGGGGCGCCTCGATGTGCAGCAGGCCGCCGCCGGCGGTCATCCACTGCGTGTCGCCGCCGTTGATGACACCGCCGCCGCCGTTGGAGTCCTGGTGGACGAAGGTGCCGTCGATCAGGTAGGTGACGGTCTCGAAGCCCCGGTGCGGATGCCAGGACGTGCCCTTCGCCTCCCCGGCCGCGTACTCCACCTCACCCATCTGGTCCATCATGATGAACGGGTCCAGATACCGGTGGTTGATCCCCGCGAACGCCCTGCGCACGGGGAACCCCTCCCCCTCGAAGCCGCTCGGCGCGGTCGTCACGGCCAGCACCTTGCGCGCGGGCACGTCCGGCGCGGGCGGTGCGACGCGGGGCAGGGCCAACGGGTTCTCTGCGGTCACGGCGGGCATGGGGACCTCCTCGGTTCGCTTCCCAATCTAGTTGAACTCACAACAACACGCAATCGGGATCCATTCCCGAGTCCTGCCGGGCCTCTTTTCCACAGCTCTGACCTGGGGCGACTCCGGGTCCGCCCGCTCCGGATGGCACCCTGGAGCCATGACGGACGCCACCTCTGCCCCCGCCTCCCGCCGAGCCCGCCTGCGCGCTCCCGAACTGGTCGGGAAGGGGGGCTGGCTGAACACCGGCGGCAAGGAGCTGACCCTCGCCGATCTGCGCGGAAAGTGCGTGATTATTGATTTCTGGACCTTCTGCTGCGTGAACTGCCTCCATGTCCTGGACGAGCTGCGGGAGTTGGAGGAGAAGCACCGCGACACCCTGGTCGTCGTCGGGGTGCACTCGCCGAAGTTCGTGCACGAGGCCGAGCACCGGGCCGTGGTCGACGCCGTGGAGCGCTACGGGGTGGAGCACCCGGTGCTGGACGATCCGGAGCTGGCGACCTGGAAGCAGTACGCCGTGCGGGCGTGGCCGACGCTCGTCGTGATCGACCCCGAGGGCTACATCGTCGCCCAGCACGCCGGCGAGGGGCACGCGCACGCGCTGGAGGCGCTGGTGAGTGGGCTGGAGGCGGAGCACGCGGCGAAGGGGACCCTGCGGCGGGGGGACAGCCCGTACGTGGCGCCGGAGCCGCAGGCCACCGACCTGCGCTTCCCCGGCAAGGCGCTCGTGCTGCCCGGTGGGACGCTGCTGGTCTCCGACACCACCCGCCACCAGCTCGTGGAGTTCGCCGCCGACGGCGAGAGCGTGCTGCGGCGCATCGGCAGCGGGGAGCGGGGGCTGGTCGACGGACTGACGCCGGCCTTCAACGAGCCGCAGGGGCTGGCGCTGCTGCCCGACCACTCCGTGCTGGTCGCCGACACCGTCAACCACGCGCTGCGGCGCCTCGACCCCGCCACCGGCGAGGTGACCACCGTCGCCGGCACCGGGCGGCAGTGGTGGCAGGGCTCGCCCGTCTCCGGCCCGGCGCGCGAGGTGGACCTCTCCTCGCCGTGGGACGTCGCCGTCTTCGACGGGCTGGTGTGGATCGCGATGGCGGGCGTGCACCAGCTGTGGACGTACGACATCGAGCGCGGCGAGGTGCGCGCCGCCGCCGGGACCACCAACGAGGGGCTGGTCGACGGACCGGCCGCCGAGGCGTGGTTCGCGCAGCCCTCCGGACTCGCGGCGACGAAGGAGCGGCTGTGGATCGCCGACTCGGAGACCTCCGCGCTGCGGTGGCTGGACCGCGACGGGCGCGTGCACACGGCCGTCGGCACCGGGCTCTTCGACTTCGGCCACCGCGACGGCGACGCCGGCCAGGCGCTGCTGCAGCACCCGCTGGGGGTCACCGCGCTGCCGGACGGCTCGGTGGCGGTCTGCGACACGTACAACCACGCCCTGCGCCGCTTCGACCCCGCGACAGGCGAGGTCACCACTCTCGCCACCGATCTGCGCGAGCCCTCCGACGCGGTGCTCGTGGGCGGCGAGGTGCTGGTCGTGGAGTCCGCGCGCCACCGGCTGACCCGGCTGCGGCTGCCCGAGGAGGCGGTACGGGTCGAGTCCGTCGCGCACCGTACGCAGCGGGCGGCGACGGAGGTGGCGCCGGGGGCGCTGCGGCTGGAGGTCGTCTTCGAGGCGCCGGCCGGCCAGAAGCTGGACGAGCGCTACGGCCCCTCGACCCGGCTGCTGGTCTCCGCGACCCCGCCGGAGCTGCTGGCCGCCGGCGGCGGCGCGGGCACGGAGCCGGCCCGCGACCTCGTCCTCGCGGACGGCGTCACGGAGGGCGTACTGCACGTCTCGGCGATGGCGGCGTCCTGCGACGACGATCCGGCCGTCGAGTACCCCGCCTGCCATGTCCACCAGCAGGACTGGGGCGTTCCGGTACGGATCACGGCGGCCGGGGTGAATCGGCTGGGGCTGGTGCTGGCGGGCTTGGACGCGGGGTGAGACGGGGCGGAGGCTGCCGGTCCGACCCCCGGCTGCCTCCCGCCCGTACTCAGCTTTCCAGGAAGGCGGTCAGGGCTTCCGCCAAGTACGCCGGATCGTCCGCCCCGCACAGCTCGCGCGCCGAGTGCATCGACAGGATCGGCACCCCGATGTCCACCGTGGTGATCCCGTGCCGCGCGGCGGTGATCGGGCCGATCGTCGTGCCGCAGGGCATGGCGTTGTTGGAGACGAAGTTCTGCCAGGGGACCCCGGCGCGCTCGCAGGCGGCGGCGAAGATCGCGCGGCCGGTGCCGTCGGTGGCGTAGCGCTGGTTGACGTTGACCTTCAGGATCGGGCCGCCGTTGGGGACGGGGTGGTGGCCCGGCTCGTGGCGCTCGGCGTAGTTGGGGTGCACCGCGTGGCCCGTGTCGGAGGAGAGGCAGACCGAGCCGGCCAGGGCGCGGGCGCCGTCCTCGAAGGTGCCGCCGCGGGCGAGCACCGAGCGCTGCAGGACGTTGCCCAGGAGGGGGCCCTCGGCGCCGGTGTCGGACTGGCTGCCGTTCTCCTCGTGGTCGAAGGCGGCGAGGACGGGGATGGCCGCGAGCGGGGCGCCCTCCGCCGAGTCGGCCGCGGCCGCGATCAGCGCGGCGGTCGCGGCGTGCACGGACAGCAGGTTGTCCATCCGGGGCCCGGCCAGCAGCTCGCGGTCGCGGCCCAGGTAGGCGGGCGGCTCCACGCTGTGCGCCATCAGGTCCCAGCCGGCGACGTCCTCGACCGGCACCCCGGCCTCCTCGGCGACGAAGGCGATCAGGTCGCCCTCGGCGACCTCGCCCAGGCCCCACAGGGGCGTCATGTGGCGCTGCTTGTCGAGCTTGAGGCCGTCGCTGTTGACCGCGCGGTCCAGGTGGACGGCGAGCTGCGGGACGCGCATCAGCGGGCGGTCGATGTGGACGAGCTTGGTGGAGCCGTCGCGCAGGGTCAGCCGGCCGCTGAGGCCCAGGTCGCGGTCGAGCCAGGTGTTGAGCAGCGTCCCGCCGTAGATCTCCACGGCGATCTGCCGCCAGCCGTGCGCGCCGGTGTCCGGCAGCGGCTTGACGCGCAGGTTGGGGGAGTCGGTGTGCGCGCCGATGATGCGGTACGGAGTCGCGGGGCCGGCGCCCTCGGGCACGAACCAGGCGATGAGCGCCCCGCCGCGCACCACGTAGCGCCCGCCGGCCGCGGCGTCCCAGGCGTCCGTCTCCTCGACCTGGCGGAAGCCGGCCTTCTCCAGCCGCTCCACGGCGGCGGCGACCGCGTGGTACGGCGAGGGGCCGGCCGCCAGGAAGGACATCAGGTCATCGGTGTGGCCGCGGTCGAAACGGCGGGGGCGCGCAGTACTCATGACCCCCAGCATATGGAGCCGTACGGACAGTGGGGACAGTCCCCCGGACGCCGGGGGCGGGGACTTCCCGGGCAAGTCGCTCGCCGGGGGCCGTACCGTACGGGAGAAGCCCGAGGGCCCCGCCGTCCGCAGACGGCGGGGCCCTCGGTTCCGTGCTCGGCCGCTGGGGCGCGGCAGCGTCAGAACGCCGCCTCGTCCAGCTCCATGAGGTCCAGGTCCACGCCCTCGGCGATCGCGCGCTGGACGGCGACGCCCGGCAGGATGTTCGCGGCGAAGAACTTCGCAGCGGCGATCTTGCCGGTGTAGAACGGGACGTCCTTGGCGGAGGCGGCGGGCAGCTTCCCGGCGGCCACGGCGGCGCCCTTGAGCAGCAGGTAGCCGACCACCACGTCGCCGGCGGCGAGCAGCAGGCGGGTGCTGTTCAGGCCGACCTTGTAGATGTTCTTGACGTCCTGCTCGGTCGCCGCGAGGTCCGTGAGCATGCGGCCGACGATGGCCTCCAGCTCGACGGCCGCCTTGGCCAGCTCCTCGCGGGCGCCGGCCAGCTCCTCGCCGCCCACGCCGCCGGCGAGGAACTTCTTGATCTCCTCGCTGAGCGCGGTGAGCGCCTGGCCCTGGTTGCGGACGATCTTGCGGAAGAAGAAGTCCTGGCCCTGGATGGCGGTGGTGCCCTCGTACAGGGTGTCGATCTTGGCGTCGCGGATGTACTGCTCGATCGGGTACTCCTGCAGGAAGCCGGAGCCGCCGAAGGTCTGCAGCGACTGGGCGAGCTGCTCGTAGCCCTTCTCGGAGCCGTAGCCCTTGACGATCGGCAGGAGGAGGTCGTTGAGCGCGTGCTCGGTCTTGGCGTCCTCGCCGGCCGCCTCCTTGACCGCGATGGCGTCCTGGATGGAGGCCGTGTACAGGACGAGGGCGCGCATGCCCTCCGCGTACGCCTTCTGCGTGATCAGCGAGCGGCGCACGTCGGGGTGGTGGGTGATGGTGACCTTGGGCGCGTTCTTGTCCATGAACTCGGCCAGGTCGGCGCCCTGGACGCGCTCCTTGGCGTACTCCAGGGCGTTGAGGTAGCCCGTGGAGAGGGTGGAGATCGCCTTCGTGCCGACCATCATGCGGGCGAACTCGATGATGCGGAACATCTGGCGGATGCCGTCGTGCTTGTCGCCGATCAGCCAGCCCTTGGCGGGGTGGCGGTCGCCGAAGGTCATCTCGCAGGTGTTGGAGGCCTTCAGGCCCATCTTGTGCTCGACGTTGGTGGCGTAGACGCCGTTGCGCTCGCCCAGCTCGCCGGTCTCGAAGTCGAAGAGGAACTTCGGGACGAGGAAGAGGGACAGGCCCTTGGTGCCGGGGCCGGCGCCCTCGGGGCGGGCGAGGACGTAGTGGAGGATGTTCTCCTCCATGTCGTGCTCACCGGAGGTGATGAAGCGCTTCACGCCCTCGATGTGCCAGGAGCCGTCCTCCTGCTGGACGGCCTTGGAGCGGCCGGCGCCGACGTCGGAGCCGGCGTCCGGCTCGGTGAGGACCATGGTGGAGCCCCAGGTCTTCTCGACGGCGAGCTTGGCGATGTGCCGCTGGACCTCGTTGCCCTCCTCGTGCAGGATGCGCGCGAAGGCGGGGCCGGAGGTGTACATCCAGATGGCCGGGTTGGAGCCGAGGATGAGCTCCGCGTAGGCCCAGATCAGGGACGGCGGGGTGTTGGTGCCGCCGATCTCCTCGGGCAGGCCGAGCCGCCAGTACTCGGAGTCCATGAAGGCGCGGTAGCTCTTCTTGAAGGTGTCCGGGATCGGGGCGGTGTTGGTCTCGGGGTCGAAGACCGGGGGGTTGCGGTCGGCGTCGGCGAAGGACTCCGCCAGCTCGTTCTCGGCGAGGCGGGCGACCTCGGACAGGACGCTCCTGGCGGTCTCGGTGTCCATCTCCTCGAAGTGCCCCGTGCCGTACAGGCTGTCGCGGCCGAGCACCTCGAAGAGGTTGAACTCGATGTCCCGGAGGTTCGACTTGTAGTGGCCCATCGCGGCAGCTCCTGCATCAGGCGTGAAGGGGATCAGCGGATATACATGATGCTACCCGCCGGTAACAAGAAACAAGCCCGGAGCGGCGGTGACATTCGCCCGTTCGGCGTGATCTGCCGCACGGCGCCCCTCGCCGCACCCCGCGCCGTACCCCTCGCAGCCCCCCGCACACCCGGCCCCGCACACCCCCCTCCCAGCACCTCGCCGCGCCGGTAGGCTCGGGTGCATGTACGGCTACGACCAGAACGCGGGGCCCGGCGGCCACCAGGGACACCCCGGCCATCCTGGCCAGCACCAGCAGGGGTACGCCGCCCCGCAGCCGCCGTACGGCGCGGGCGACGGCGGCTACGCCGCCGCCCCCGGCTACGCCGCCCAGGCGCCGCACTACCCCGAGCCCTCACCGCCCTCCCTCGCCGAGGCGGTGCGCGCCTTCACCTCCGGCTCCCTGGCGGTGGAGGACTTCCAGCACGTCTTCGCCACGGCGAAGATCTACTGCCCGCGCGGCGAGAACCCCGGCTTCCTGGCCCTGCACGACACCCAGCAGCCGGTCATCCCCCTCTTCACCTCCCTCAAGGAGCTGCGCCGCTACGCCGGCCGGGAGTCGAAGTACTTCACGGTGACGGGCGCGGAGGTCCTGGACCTGCTGCCGACGGGCTACGGCTTCGTGCTGGACATGGAGGGGGAGCACCGGATGGTGGTGGACGCGAAGGCGGTCGAGGAGATGGTGGACTTCGCGATGCGGCGGATGTACGGCTGAGGGATCCGGCCGGGGGTATGGCTGGGGGGTGCGGCCGGGGGTCCGGCGGCCGTCCCGCGGTCGTCCCAACTGTGCTGGCCGGACCGCCACATGGTCCGAATACGCCCGGTACTAGGCTGTGCGCATGGTGAGAGAGTCAGTCCGACGGACCCGGTTCGGCGTCGCGCTGGTGGCGTTCCTGCTGTCGGCCGCCGTCACGGTGCTGGCCTTCGACGAGCCCGGAGCGGTCTCGAAGCCCGTGGCCGAGGACGGGAAAGCCCCCGCCGCGGCGCCCCGGGGCAAGCAGCACGCACTGCGTATCGGCCTCTCCTACGGTGACACCCTCACCTGGAAGTCCGACCACGAGCTGGCGATCGGGCTGGACGACGCCCTGCGGCTGGGCGCCGACTGGATCCGTATCGACCTGTCCTGGAACAACATCCAGCCGTCGAACTCCTACAACTACAACTGGCACCGCTTCGACCGGCTGGTCGCGGCCGCGCAGGAGCGCGATCTGCAGATCCTGGCCACGATCGCCTACACCCCGGAATGGGCCCGCAAGCCGGGCTGCCCGAAGCCGACCTGCCCGCCGGCCGACCCGCAGGCCTTCGCCGCGTTCGCCAAACTCGCCGCGCAGCGCTACGCGCCCAAGGGCATCCACTACTGGGAGATCTGGAACGAGCAGAACATCCGGCCGTTCTGGTTCCCGAACCCCGATCCGGCGGCGTACGCCGAGCTGCTGAAGGTCACCGCGCGCGCCATCCGCGGCGCGGACCGGGACGCGTACCTGCTCTTCGGCGGCCTGGCGGTGGTCGGCGACAGCAGGGCCAAGGGCTTCGTCTCCGATCTCGACTTCGTCGAGAGCGTGTCCAGGCGGGGCGGCAACAAGGTCGTGGACGCCATCAGCTACCACCCGTACACGTACCCCCATCTGCCCAGCGCCAGAACGGACTTCGGTACGGCCTTCGAGAAGATCAGTACGGCCAAGAAGAACCTCGTGGCCGTGCTGCAGCGGCACGGCACCCCGCGGCTGCCGATCTGGATCACCGAGACCGGGGCGCCGACGGACGGGCCCGGCGGCGCCACGGACGGCAGGTCGAAGGAGTCGCTGAAGGGCGTCACCCACGTGACGGAGCGGCGGCAGGCGGAGATCGCCGCCGACACGATGGCCGCCTCGGCGGCCAACGACTACGTCGAGTCGGTGTTCTGGTTCGCCCAGCAGGACTCCGGTACGAAGGCCCAGCGGTCGAGCAGGTCGCGGTTCTACGGCCTGCGGCGCTACGACGGGACGGCCAAACCGTCGTACGAGGCGCTGCAGCGGGCGATCGAGGAGTACGAGCGGTCGCTGGACAAGAAGGGCGACTGACGGACGCGCTCCTCCCGCCGCCCCCCGCTCCTACAGCGAGCGGAACAGCTCCACGTACCGCCCGGTGATCGTCTGCCAGTCGTAGTGGGCCTCCGCACGGGCCCGCCCGGCCGCCCCCAGCCGGTCGGCCAGCTCCGGGTCCGCGAGCAGTTCGCGCACCGCGGCCGCCAGGGCCGAGGGGTCGTCCGGCGGCACGAGCAGACCGGCCTCGCCGCGGCCCGTGGTCTGCGAGAGGCCGCCGACCGTCGAGGCGATCACCGGCGTACCGCAGGCCATGGCCTCCGCCAGGATCGTCCCGAAGCACTCCGAGTCCGTGAGCGACGGCAGCGCCAGCACGGCCGCGGTGCGCAGCGCCTCGGTCATCTCGGTGCCGTGCAGCTCACCCACGGCGTCCACCCGGCCGCGCACCCCCGACTCGGCTGCGAGAGCGAGCAGCCGGCTCAGGTCGTCGCCCCCGCCGACCAGCTTCAGCCGCATTCCCGGTACGTCGTCGAGCTGGGCGAAGGCGCGGATGAGCCGGTCGACGCCCTTCCACGGGGACGTGGTGTCCATCCGGCCGGCGTAGACCAGCGTGCGGGGCCGCGTCGACGGCGGGGCGCCGGGGGTGAAGCGGGCCAGGTCCACACCGGGCGTGATCTCCACGGAGCCCGGGACGCGGGCGGCCATCGAGCCCTCGCAGACGGCGACGAGGGCCGTGGAGCGGGCGAACACCCGGGGCAGGACGCGGCGTTCGTAGAAGCCGATGAGACGGTCGGCGAGACCGCTTCCGGCGACGCCCTTGTGCATCGAGCCCGCGTGGTACGTAAGGACGGACGGACGGCCCCGCCCCGGCAGCGCGGCCGCCAGATCGGCGAGCCCGGGGACGGGGGCGTGCGCGTTGACGACCTCGGCGCCGGTGCGGCGCAGCCAGTGGCGGAGCTGGAACGGCCACAGCGGGCTGAGCGGAGTGTTGGAGAGCCTGGTCCACGCGCCGAGCCGGACGACCCGCACCCCGTCCTCGGTGGACACCCGGGTGCGCACGCCCGGCCGGGTGGTGATGACCACCGGGCGCAGGTCCGGCGCGGCGGCGACGGCGCGGGCCAGGTGGGCGGCGTAGTTCTCGACGCCTCCGACCTTGGGCGGGTAGTACGCCGAGACGATCGCCACCGTACGCGGCCGGACGGGGGGCACGGCCGCGCGCAGCAGTGCGGGGAAGCGCTCCGCGTCCGCCGTGTACGCCGGCAGCCGCTCCGCCATCGTCGCCCGGTAGCCGGAGGGGTCCTCGTACAGCCGCTCCGCCAGTGCCCGCAGCCTGCCGTGGGTGACGTCCTCGATCGGGATGACCCACTCCCCCAGGCCCAGGTCGGCCATGATGCCGCGGGTCTTGTGCTCGTACTCGATGGCCACGCACGGCACCCCGCTGGTCAGCGCGAAGATCACCGAGTGGAAGCGGGTGCCGATCAGCATCCGGCACTGGTGGTAGAGGCCCTTGAGGTCGCGGTAGTCCACCCGCTCGTCGAGCCGCAGGGGGCCGGAGGCGCAGTGGTCGGCGATGCGGCGCTCCACGATGCGGTCGTCGTCGTCCATGTAGTCCGTGCTGACCTGGGGGATCAGGACGACGCGGGCGCCGCGTGCCTGCAGGTCGTCGATGGTCGCGGCGACGGCGCGCTCGTAGCGCTCCTGGGCCGCGGGCGCGAGCCAGCGGCGGGCGGTGACGCCGACCAGGGGCACGTCCGCGGCGAGGCCGAGCCGGGCGCGCCAGTCGGAGGTGACCGGCGGTTCGAAGGCGAAGCCGGAGTCGACGGCCCGCTGGATCCGCTCCGCGGGCAGTCCGCAGCCGCGCAGCTGCGCCACGCTCACGTCCTCCCGGGCGAGCACCGCCGCCGCCCGGCCGAGCACCCGGCGGACCAGGAGCCGCTGGACGCGGGCGGGGAAGGGGCCGAAGGACTGCGGGGCGAAGACCACCGGGACGCCCGCCCGCTGGGCGAGCAGGGCGGGCAGCAGGACGAAGTACACGTTCTGGTAGCCGTCGAGGCCCTTGCGGGCCAGGACGTAGGCGCCGCCGGTGGAGACCACCAGGTCGGCCGAGGCCAGGGCCTCGGCCTCCCGGCGCGGCTCGGCGGGCAGCAGCCGCAGCAGCAGCCGGCCGAGCGGGCGGGGCGCGGCCAGGGCGGCGGCGCAGAGCAGTCCGATCAGGACGCGGCGCGACTGCCGCCGCAGGAAGGGGATGTCGGAGGTGGCGACGTAGCGGCGGATGGAGCCGAGGTTGGGCGCGCCCTCGAAGTCGGGGCGCGCCGCGGCGTCCTCCATGCCGGCGATGACGACCTCGGCGCCGGGGTACGCCTCGCGTATCTGGCGCAGGCACACCGACGTCAGGGCCGCGTCGCCGCCGTTCTCCCGTACGTAGCTGTTGATGATGACGATCTTCTTCATCGGCGGCGCCTCTTGGGCCTCTCGTCGTAGTGGTGTGCGGCCCAGGTGGGCGGCTTCCAGGGCTCGCGCGGCCGCGGGGCGGCGGCGCCGTGGTAGACGTCGCGCAGCGGACCCAGGTCCCAGGGGCCGAGTTGCAGGGTGGGGTCGTCCTCCGCCAGCCGCCGTGCCAGCCAGTCGCCGTCCCCGGCGGGCGCGGGCACGACGGGCCCTGTGTGCCCGGTGGGCCCTGACGGGGCGGCGGGGGCCGCCGCTGCGGGGGAGGGCCGGCTGCCGAGCAGCGAGAGCGAGGCGAGGCAGCCGGCGGCCAGGTTGCCCGCTCCCCAGGCGAGACCGACCCAGAGCAGTCCGCGCGGGGTCCAGAGCACGGCCAGACCCACGGAGACCGCGGCCAGGACTAGGTTGCTGAGGATCAGCCGCTTCATCCGGCGCAGCAGCTTCAGGGCGAAGCAGGCCCAGGTGTTGAGCGCGACGGCCAGGGCGCTCAGCGCCAGTACGCACAGCAGGTCGCGGGCGCTGTCGGCGTAGCTGCCGCCGAAGACCTTCAGCAGCAGACCGCCGCCGAGGGCGACGGCGGTGACGGCCGGCACCTGCACCACCGCGATGATCTTGGCGCTGCGGCGCATCATCTCGCCGAACCGCGAGGGGTCGGCCGAGACCTCGGCGAAGATCGCCTCGCCCACGGCCGCGGAGACCGCGTTGAGCAGGCTGGCTATCTGGAAGGCGATGAAGTAGTAGCCGGCCTGCGCCGCGCCCAGGTAGTGCAGGACGATCAGCGGCAGCGCCATCACCGGCGCCAGGTTGACCACGCTGGAGACATGGCTGGCGACCGAGAAGCGCAGTTGCTCGCGCAGCCGGGTGCCGCGCCCGAGGAAGTCGAGGCGGAAGCCCAGTTTCGCCCGCATCAGCAGCAGCATGCTGACCACGGCGACCACGAAGCCGCCGCCCGCCGAGCCCAGGATCCCGGCGGTGCCCAGTCCGGTCAGCGCCGCCGGGAGGGCGAGCTTGGCGGCGCCCTGGAGCAGGCCGTCGGAGAGCACGTTGAACTGGGGGGTGCGGGCCGCGATGAAGACGGACTTCATCAGCAGGTTGACCGCCGCGCAGGCGCAGAACAGCACGAAGGCGGCGATCCAGGCGGGGTCCTCCCGGATGAACAGCAGTTTCTGCCCGTAGAGCGGGAGTCCCAGCAGGTAGACGCCGGCGGCGGCGCAGGCGAGCACGGCGACCAGCAGCATCGACTGGGTGATCTGCGCGTCGCGGGAGGGCTCGGGCGCGGGGAAGCGGATCAGTGTGCTGTTGAGCCCCGCCAGGCTGAGGAACGCCAGCAGGGTCGTGGCGGAGATGAGGGAGGTGGCCAGGCCCACCTGCTCGGGACTGTAGTAGCGCGCGACGACGACCCAGAAGAGGAAGCTGAGGCCGGCGGTGACGACGGTCGACGCCAGGAGGAAGAAGGAGCTGACGAAGACCTGGTCGGGCCCGCTCCTGAGCTGTCGATGGCGGCCGGCGTGCCCACTAGCCATGTCCGCGGCGGGCTTCTTGGTAGTGCCCCAGCAGCGCGTCCACATGCTCCTCCCAATCGAACGCCGTCGCGGCGTACGTTCGAGAATAGTCGCCCATGCGGAGGCGCCGGTCTCCGTCCGCGGCCAACTCCGCCAGCGCCCGGCGCAGTACGGCCGTCTCGCGCGGCAGCAGCACGGTGCGCGAGCGGTCGAGTCGGTACGGGGCGTAGCCGGGGTCGTCGGTCGTCACCACGGGCAGCCCCGAGGCCATCGCCTCCTGCACCGTGAGCGGGAACCCCTCCCCGGTCGAGGGCAGCGCGAACACGTCGCAGGCGCGGTACACCTCGGCCAGTTCGGCGGCCGGCAGCGCGCCCAGGGCGTGCACGCCGGGGCGCTTGTCGGGGCCTTCGTCGAAAAGGGCGCCGCCGTCTCCGGCCAGCACCAGCTCGTAGCCGGCGCCCGGTTCGTACGCCTGGAGCAGCAGGTCGTACCCCTTCTTCGGCACCAGCCGGCCGGCGAAGAGCACCAGCACCCCGGCCGCCGGGAGGCCGTGGCGCCGGCGCGCGGCGGCCCGCTCCCCCTCGTCGGCGGGCGGCCGGAAGCGCACGGTGTCCACCCCGTTGGCGAGGTGGCCCGGGGTCCGCGCCCCGTGGCGCCGGACGAAGGCCGCCACCGAGGCGTTGAGCGTCAGCACCCGGCGGGCCCGGCGCAGCAGCAGCCGCCCGGCCGTGGCGTACACCGCCCGCTGCACGCCGCGGACCAGTGCAAAGGGGTGCTGGACCAGGGCCACGTGCTGGGTGAGCAGGTGGGGGGTGCCGGTGAGGGCGGCGGCCAGTCCCGCGGCCCAGGAGGTGGGGTACAGGCAGTCGTGGATGTGCACCACGTCCGCCTGCCGGGCCAGGCGCAGGGCCTGGGCCGCCAGCCGGGGCGAGGGCAGCGGGAAGGGCACGCCGGCGCGTCGTTCGGCTCCGTTGAACGCGGCGACGCGGACCACCCGTACGCCGTCCTCCCGGGTGACGGAGGTCCGCTCGCCGGTGGTCAGCACCGTGACCTGCGCACCGCGGGCGGCGAGGCGGACGGCCTCCTCGCGGACGACGTTCTCGATGCCGCCGAGGTGCGGGGGGTAGTAGTGGCAGACCAGCAGGACGCGGGGGAGGGCGTCGGGAGGGGGGGTCATCGGTAGATCGCCGCGCCTTCGCTGCTGTAGATCCGGTTCTTGGTCTTCTTCAGCAGCTCGACCGGGTAGCGGTAGGTGATCAGGTCTCCCCGGTAGAAGATCGTCACGTCGCCCCGCCGCACGGTGGTCGTGCCGAGCAGTACGTAGGAGTCGCTGCGCAGCAGCGTGGGGTAGATGTCGGGCTGCGCGTAGCCCTCGATCAGGGTCTGCAGCCGGGCGTAGGAGTAGCGGTCGGTCTGCAGGGCGCCGTCCCGCCCGTGCCGGCTGCTCTGCTGCTCCAGCCAGAACGCGGCCTGCCGTTCCGCGGCGTGCGGGTAGTAGACGTCGTAGTACATGCCGGCGTTGTCCAGCTGCAGCTGCGCCGGATAGCCCCCGAGTGCCTTGGGGACCGTCCCGGAGAGGTCCAGCAGCAGTCCCGCCACCAGCGCGCACACCAGCGGCACGCTGCGCCGGGCCGCCCAGCGCAGCAGCCACAGCGTGCCCGCGGCCATGAACGGGGCGAAGACGAACATCCCCTGCTGGAAGGCCCGCAGGACGCCGTAGTCGACGGAGAGCTGGGGCAGCACGGTGAGCAGCATCAGCACGCTCAGGGCGCCGATGGTCAGCGTGATCTGGTCGCGCAGCGGATGGAACGCCTTGCGCCGGGCGAAGGCGGTCACCGCGAAGCCGACGAGCACCAGCACCTGCAGCAGCAGCGCGGCGCCCTGGCGCAGCAGGGTGTTGAGGCCGCTCACGCTCACCCCGGCGAGCTCCAGCGCCCGCCCGGCCGCGGTCAGCGGCAGATCGGGCTGGGTGGCGACCTGCGGGTGGTAGCGCTCGACGGCCTTGAGCGGCAGGTAGATTCCCTCGGCGCGTTCCCGCTTCGTGAGTTCCAGTGATTCGCGGCGGAAGTCCCCGAGTCGCTCCTCCGGGCTGGCCTTCTCGCCGCCGAAGAGGCTGTACGAGGTGTCGGACGAGCCGCCCTGCCCCTGACCGGGGCCGAGCACGTCGGTGACGACGGCACCCAGGGTCTTGCCCAGCTGGCCGCCGGTGTGGGTGACGGGCCCCGCCCAACCGAGCGCGGCCACCGCGGGGATGACGACCATCCACCAGCTGATGAAGCTGCGGGTACGGAACCGGCGCCGCGCCCTGGCCCGCGCCTGCGGGGTGACCCCCCGCCACAGCAGGTCGACGACCCAGGTGATGCCGAGGGTCGCCACCACCACGTAGATCGTCGAGTAGTGGGCCAGCGCGGTGGCGGCGATCAGCGCGGTGAACGCGATCCGCCGGCCGCGGATGGGGCGTACCGAGTCGGTGAACACGAGCATGGCGCAGCCGAAGAGCAGGAAGGCGATCTCCTGCCGGCCGAGGAAGACCATGTCGGTGAAGAAGGTCGGGAAGATCATGAAGTAGGCGGCCGCCAGCAGTGCCACCAGCGGCGGCGCGATGTTGCGCACCGACCGGTGGACCAGCACCGGGGTGAAGGCGAACAGCAGCGGCAGGACGACCTTGAAGACGTGGATCTCGGGGATCGCGGTCAGCTTCACCACGCTCACCGGCAGCAGCGTGATGCTCAGACAGGCGTTGTACGGGTCGGGGAACTTGGCGATGTCCCAGTAGTCGCCGCCGAGCGTCAGCCGGAAGTACTCGTACTCGCGCTGGACATCGTGGCCGGTGATGTGCCAGCCGCGCAGCGAGGTGAGCAGCAGCAGGGCGGCGGCCGCGGCGTACAGCCCGGTCTCGACCACCCCGGCCGGGTACTGCCGCCGTTTGGCGATCAGCAGCACCAGCAGGGCCGCGACCAGCAGGAACGCGACGGTGCTCACCCCGCCGCCCAGACCGTTGTTGAGCCGGACGGGACCGGCCACGGACAGGGTCAGGGCGAGTGCGCCCAGGCTCAGCACCGGGACGAGTCCGGGCGGCCGGCCTCGCCCCCCGCCGGTCGGCGGGCGCTCCTCCTCCGGCAGGAGGGCGCCGAGCACGATCAGCACCATCGCCTGGGCGCCGGCCAGGCTGACGCGGGTGAGCGGCCGTTCGATCCCGCCCAGGGGGAGCAGGGTGTTCACCGCGAGCGCCACGAGTATCGCCGTGAGGACGGTGAAGCCGAGCGCGAGCAGGAGGCTGCCGGTCCGGCTGGCGACCACCTTGGCGGCGGTGCCGCGCCAGATCAGGGTCGGCGCCACGAAGAGCAACCACAGTCCGGCGGCCGTCCGCGGCGCCCAGGGCATGCCGTCCGGCATCTCGGCCAGGCATGCCAGTGCGGTGCCCGCGAGGACGGCGTTTCGTCCCGCGAGCACGGAGGGTCGGCTCATACGCCGGCCTCGGCGTAGACCTTCTCCACCTGCGCCGCCACGGTCTCCCAGGTGTAGGCGCGCGCCGCGGCGGCGCTGCGCCCGGCCAGCTCGCGGCGGAGCCCCGGTTCGGCGGCGAGGCGGTCCACGGCCGCGGCGAGCGGCGCGGGGTCGGGGGCGGCGAGCAGGCCCACCCCGTCGAGCAGTTCGCGGGTGCCGGGGACGTCGGTGGCCACCACGGGCAGCGCGGCCGCCATCGCCTCCAGCACGACCAGCGGCATGCCCTCCTTGTCCGACGCCAGTACGAAGGCGTCGGCCTCGGCGTAGGCCCGCACGAGCTCGTCCCCGAAGAGCGGCCCGGCGAACTCGACGCCCGCCAGCCCCAGTCGGGCCGCCTGCGCCTCCAGCTCCGGGCGCAGCTCGCCGTCCCCGACGATGCGCAGCTCCACCGGCCGCGTCAGCAGGCTCATCGCCTCCAGCAGCCGGCCGACGTTCTTCTGCACGCTGAGCCTGCCGACGTACAGCAGCCGCAGCGGGTGCTGCGGATCGGGCCGCACCGGCCGGAAGTAGCTGCTGGAGACGCCGTTGGGCACGAGGTGGATCCGCTCGCGCGCCACCCGGTAGGCGCGGTGCACGAAGTCGCCCTGGGCGGCGTTGAGGACGATCACGCCCGCCGCGGCCCGCAGCACCCGGCCGAAGACGTGCTTCTTGTACGCGGGAAGCAGCCGGCCGAAGCGGCCCGAGGCGTCGACGTCGAGATGGAAGTGGAGCAGGAAGCGCCGCCGCTTGAGCAGCGCGCTCAGCGCCACCAGTTCGGGCAGCACGGCGTGCGCGGAGTGCAGGTGCAGCACGGCGCCGCGCGGCGCCCTCAGCAGCGAGCCGAGCAGGCCAGGGGCGAGCGGGGTGTGCGCCACCTCCACCGCGCGGTGGCGGCGCACGCGCAGCGGACCCCCGCGGTCGCGGCGGGGCGCGGAGCCGGCGCCGATGTCCGTGGTCAGCACCCGCACGTCGTGGCCCGCCGCGGCCTGCTGGGCGGCGAGGTGGGACACCACGCGCTCCAGGCCGCCCAGGTGGGGCGGGTAGTACGGGGTTATCTGGTAGATCGTGCGCATCAGCGGGTAGCTGCTCCCAAGCTGTACTGCAGGGTCTGCGCGAAGCCGGCCAGCGCCACCCGCACCATGGCCGCCTCGGCCTTCCCCTTCGTGTCGAGCCGGGCGGTCGCCCCCACCGGGGCGCCCCGGTGGGGCTTGACCCGCAGGGTGGTGGACCCGACCGCCCTGCCCTTCGCGGTCTCCAGCGTGACGGTCACCCGGTGCGTCCGCACCCCGGTGCCGTGGTCGTTGACCGCGAGCGGCACCACGACCGTGGTGCCGTCGAAGTGCGGGTCCTTGGTGAAGTAGAGCTCGGTGTACGGCTCCGGCTGGCGGGTGAAGGACTGCGCCAGCACCTCGCGTACGGACGGTACGAACCAGCCGGCGGCGGCCAGCGCCGCCACCAGTGCCACGGCCGCCGCGATCAGCGGCAGCCGCTCGTGCATCCGCGGCTCACGGCGGCGGCGGCCACCCCGCGGCGGTGCGCCGCGCGCCCTGCGGGGGGCCTCCTCGTCGAGCCTTGGACTCATACCGCCTCGTAACGGTCCGTCTTCCGCGGGGACTTCGCCGAGTGCGGCTCCCCGGTCCGCTGTCCGGGGACGAACGCGCCCGACTGCGGCTGCCCGGCCCCGTCGGACCGCACGATACCGGCCGGCTCCGCGGCCTCGTCCGGCCCCTCGGCGTCCCGGCGGAAGCGGTGCGCGAAGAGCTGGCGCAGATTGGCCATCCCGTCGGGCAGCGCGCGCAGCTTCACCTCGCCGTGCCGCTTGCGGTACTCGATGGGCACTTCCGCGAAACGGTAACCGGCCCGCGTGGCGGCGTTCTTGATCTCCTGGGAGAAGGCCATCCCCGCGGAGCGCACGTCGATGCCGTGCCACACATGGCGGCGGAAGATCCACATACCGGACTGGGAGTCGCGCAGGCCGTTGCGGAACAGCGCCCGGCTCAGCGCGCTCAGCGCGTGGTTGGCGAGGGTGTGCGAGGGCTTCATCGCGTCGCGGTTGTCGCGGTGCAGCCGGTCGGTGGTCATGAACTCGATGTCCCGCTCGACCAGCGCGCCCAGCAGCTCGGGCAGCGAGTCGAAGGGATACGTGCAGTCGGCGTCTCCGGTGGCAATGACGTCGCCGCGGGCCGCGTCGAAGCCGGCCTGGTAGGCGTTTCCGTAGCCGCGCTCGGGCTGGCTCACCACCCGGGCGCCCAGCAGTCGGGCGACCTCGGCGGTGTCGTCGGTCGAGGCGTTGTCGACCACGATCACCTCGGTCTCCCACCCGGCCCGCTTCAGCTCGTCCAGGGGGACGGAGTCCATCACCTGGGGCAGGTTGGGCGCCTCGTTGAGGGCAGGGATGACGATCGACAGCGAAGGCACTGCTTCCCCCCGGGAGTTGGTCGTTGCCGGTCACACAGCGCGCAGGTCCACGCACCACCGCACCTTCCGACCCTCCTCTGCGGGGGCGGTCGGCCGGGGCAGGTGCAGTGGTCGTCACATGGTCCGCAGCGCTTTCGTTCGATATTCACTTGTTCGAGCGATACCGAGACGGAAGTGACTGTAGTCGATGAATGCTTACGGCACGATTCTTCGTTACTGATCCGTAAGTGGCTTTCGATGAGACAGCGTTGCCTTCGTCAGCACGAGGTCCAGCACGAGGTCCAGCACGACGTCCGGCACAGCGGTCAGTACGACGGTCAGCCGATCAGCCAGGACGCCGACGGGTCCTCGGTGAGCCCCGACCCCTTCTTCAACGCCGCCGCCTGCTCCGCGCTGAGCGCGGTGTCCCAGACCATGACGTGGCCCAGCACACCCGCCCACGGGCTGCCCCAGATCGAGTGGTGGCGGGAGCGCCCCACCTGCAGCGGTCCCGGCCCCGACCAGACGGCGGACGTCTTGGCCGTCGCGGCCGGCTTCCCGTCCACGTAGAGGGTGACGGACTTCTTCCCGGCGTCGTGGACGGCGGTCAGCAGCGCCCAGGTGTTGACGGTGTTCGCACCCTTGGAGTTGACCTTCACCGTGGTGGAGTCGGCTCCCTTGTCGCCGTTCTGCACCCGGAAGAACCACGACAGCTTGCCGTGGTCGTCCTCGCGCCCGAGCTCGAAGGAGTACGAGACGCCGTCGCCCTGGCTGATGGCCACCCGGGTGCCGCCGGGGGCCTCGTTCTGCACCCAGGCGGACACGGTGAAGCTCCCGCGCACGTCGACCAGCTGATCGGCGGACTGGGCGAAGGAGTTGGGGTTGCTGCGCAGCCTCAGCACATGGCCGTTGGGGACCTTGGTCACCAAAGCGTCGGGGCCGAGCGCGAGATGCGACTGACCGGACTTGTCCGCGAGCAGGTTCGCCTCGCCCGGGACCAGCGGGGAGTTCTTCTCCTTCTCCTTCTCCTTCCCGGCCGCCGTGCCGTCGCCCTTGCCCCCCGTCGTGGCCGAGGCGCCGGCGGAGGGGCCGCTCTTCGGCTCATCACCGCCGCCCACGCCCTTGAGCACCGCGAACCCCACGCCGGCGCCCAGCGCGCAGGCCGCGACCACGACGACCGCCGTGATCCGCCACTTGCGCCGGCGCATCCGGCCCTCGTGCTGGTTCGCCAGGGACTGCCAGTCCGGCTGCGACGGGAGCGGGAAGGACGGCCCGGCCGGACCACCCATCGAGGTGGGCCAGTCGGCGCTCCCGGGCTGCTGCCCGCCCCCGCCCGACGGTGAGCCGAACCCGCTTCCCGGCACCGATCCCATGGGTGTGCCCGAAGGGATCGTGGGCTGGTAGTCCCTCGGCTCGGGTATGCCGCTGCCATTCCCCGCGGGGCGGTCCGTACCGTCAGTCATGGGACGGATGCTAGAACATCAATGCGTATAACAGGAGTTGTTCCTGCCCGCGAAGAGGTCACACTCCGGTGTCGGAGCGCACCTCAGCGGCCCTGCGCCCGCCCCGCGTCCAGCCTCCGGTCCTTCAACGCCGGGAAGGATTCGCGGTACTCCGCCAGTGCCGGCAGGTCCAGCACCGCCGTCAGGGCCTCCTCGCCGGGGCCCGCCTCCGCCAGGACCGCGCCGTCCGGGGCGACCACCAGCGAGTGGCCGTTCTGCTCGACGCCCGCGTGGGTGCCCGCCGTGCCGCAGGCCAGGACGTACGCCTGGTTCTCGATCGCGCGGGCCACCGCCAGCGCCCGCCAGTGCGCGCCGCGTCTGGCGGGCCAGCCCGCCGGGACCACCAGCACCTGCGCGCCGCCGTCGACCAGCAGGCGGAACAGCTCGGGGAAGCGCAGGTCGTAGCAGGTCGCCAGGCCCAGCACCGTGTCCGCCGCCGCGAACGTGACCGCCTCCTCGCCCGGTGACATCAGCACCGCCTCGCCCCGGTCGAAGCCGAAGCGGTGCACCTTGCGGTAGTACGCGGCGAGTTCGCCGTCGGGGGCGAAGAGCAGCGAGGTGTTGAACAGCCCGCCGTCCGGCGCCCGTTCCACGATCGACCCCGCGTGCAGCCACACCCCCGCCGACCGCGCCGCCTCCGACATCGCGCGCGCCGTCGGGCCGTCCGTACGCGACTCCGCCGACGCCTCGAAGTCGTCGAAGGCGAAGGCTCCGACGGGCCACAGCTCCGGCAGCACCACGAGGTCCGCGCCCGCCTGCCCCCCGACCAGCGCCGCCACCCGCCCGCGGCGCGATTGGGGGGATTCCTGCGGGTCTACGTCGATCTGGAGGAGCGAGACGCGCACGTCCTCACCATCCCTTGGGTCAAGCCCTGATTACGGACCTGCGATCGTCGCCCGAAAGGAGTGCCGACCGCCGTTCGGGCAGCGTAACTTAGAGGCCATTCCCGCTTCCCCACCTGCTTTGTGCAAGATCAAGTTCTCCTGAGGGGCCCTGTGACCGTCCACCCGAGTCTTCAGCCGTCCATCGAAGCCTGGACCCAGTCGGCGGAGGCGATAGCCGAGCTGGTCTCGCCCCTGACGGAGGGCGAGTGGAACCAGCCCAGCGGTCTGCCCGGCTGGTCGGTCAAGGACCTCGTCTCCCACGTCATCGGCGGCGAGTGCGAGGCGCTCGGCGACCCCCGGCCCATCCACAGCCTGCCGGTGGACCTCTACCACGTGCGGACCGAGCGGGCCCGCTACAACGAGATCCAGGTCGACGTCCGCCGCCACCACACCTCCCCGGAGATGACCGGCGAGCTGGAGTACACCCTGATCCGCCGCGGCCGCCAGCTGCGCGACGAGAAGCGCGACCCGGAGGCGACCGTGCGCGGCCCGCTCGGCCGGATGACCACCCTGCGCGAGCAGCTGCGCGAGCGGGCCTTCGACGTGTGGGTGCACGAGCAGGACCTGCGCCGCGTCCTGGGCCGCCCCGGCGCCCTCGACGGCCCCGGCGCCCACCACGCGCGCGACGTGCTGCTGGAGCGGCTGCCCGCCGTCGTCACCGAGGGCGCGGGCGCCCCGCCCGAGACGGTGGTCGTCGTCGACGTCACGGGCCCGGTCGACTTCATGCGCACGGTCCGGGTGGACGCCGAGGGCCGGGGCAGCGTCGACGGGCGGGTGTCGCTGGCGCCGACGGTGACCCTCAGCACCGACTGGGAGACGTACCACCTGCTGGCCTGCGGCCGGCTGCGCCCCGGCGCGGCGGGCGAGCAGGTCAAGCTCGACGGCGACCAGGAGCTGGGGCAGGCGGTACTGCGGCACTTCGCGGTCAGCGGGTAGTACGGGGCACCCCTCACCCCACCCCCCGGGCATCCCCCATCCGGCGGCACGGTGTCAGCCATGCGGCAGTCCCCGCAAGCGCCCGGCGGCGCGGCGGCGCAGGGTGGGGACGTGACCATCAGCCTTGAACAGCTCCAGCGCTGCACCGTCGCCGTCGACATGGGTGCCTCCCGCACCCGCGTCTACCTCAGGGACATCGGCCTCGTCGTGGACGAGGCCACCGCCGCCGCCGTCAACACCCGCACCGGCGCGATCGTCGCCGTCGGCAACCAGGTCGAGCAGATGGCGGGCCGCACCCCCGACCACATCCGGGTGGTACGCCCGGTGGGCGCCGGGGGGATCACCGACATCGAGATGGCGCAGCGGCTGCTGCGGCAGCTCGTGGACCACCGGGTGCGGCGCGCCTGGCGCTTCCACCCCAACCTGCGGGCGGCGGCGTGCGTACCGCACGAGTCGGAGCCGCTGGTCCAGCGGGCCGTCATCGACACCCTCGCCTCCCTGGGCGCCCGCAAGGTGCTGCTGGTCGACACCCTGATCGCGGCCGGCGTGGGCTGCGGGCTGCCGGTGGAGGAGGCCGAGGGGATGATGATCGTCGTCTGCGGGGCGGCGATGACGCAGATCGCGGTGCTCTCCATGGGCAGCGTGGTGGCGGCGGAGAAGGTCATGGCGGGCGGCGCGGCGGTGCACCGCGCACTGGCCGCGCACCTGCGCAACCGGCACGAACTGGTGGTCCCGGCCCAGCATGTCCGCCAGGTGCACCGGGAGTTGTCGCTCGCCCTGGCCGACGAGGGCGCCCACCAGGCGTCGGTACGCGGCTGGGACGCGGTGACGGGCGAGGTCCGCGAGGTACGGGTCGACGCGGCCGACGCCCAGGCCGCGGCGGACATGCCGATGCTGGCCGTCCTGGACGGCATCCGCGCGGTGCTGCGCCGCTGCCCGCCCGACCTGGTGGCCGACGTGGGGGTACGCGGGATCGTGCTGGCCGGCGGCAACGCCACGATGCCCGGCTTCCAGACGATGCTGCAGCGCTCGGTGCAGCTGCCGGTGACCGTCGGCGAGCGCCCCGACATCGCCTCGATCCTGGGCCTGGGCTCGCTGATGGACAACCGCCCGGTGACAGCCTGCGCCGCGGGCCTCCCCGAGGACGAGCGGGCAAGCCGCAAGGCCAAGCGCCTCAGCCGCCGCGCCCGCCGCGAACTCGCCCGCGAGGAACCGGAGTCGGCGAACCGCGAGGACGCGTCGCCGGTGGGGTGAGGGCCGGGCGGCGCCCCTTGGGCGGGGCCGCCCGGCCCCTCGGGCAGCCCTTGTGCGGGCCTGCCCTCACCCCTTCAGTACCTCCGCCGCCTTCGTCAGCATCTCCTCGTGTGCCGTGCGGCCCGCGTCCAGTTCCTCGGCGTGCTTCTCGATGAGGGACTGCTGGATACGGGCCTCGGCCGCGTACCAGACGCCCACCAGGTTGGTGCGCTTCTTGCAGGTCACGTCGGCGGTCGCCAGCTTGATCTCGCGCGCGGTGGGCGCGGGGGTCTGGAACTCCTTCGCGCCGGCGGTCGGGTCCAGCGGGTCGCCGCTGGTGAAGCCCTGCTCCTTGAGGCAGGCCGACCAGGCGCCGATCGCCTTCTTCACCTCGGGGCGCAGCCGGGACTTGGCCATGCTCTCCGCGTCGATGCGCCGGGCGGCCTCGATGTCGCCGAAGACGCCGCCCTTGACCATCAGCTTCACCTGGGCCTCGCCGAAGCAGCCGCCGGGCGGGATCTCCCGGCCCTGGTAGCTCGCCTTCTCCTTCGAGCCGGGCTTCCCGTCGGCGGTGAGGGGCGCGGTGCCGCCCATCACCAGCTCCTCCGACTCGCTGAGCTGCGGCGCGTCCGGCTTGTCCGGCGTCGGGTGCTCGCTGCGGAAGCCGCGGGTACGGGCGGCCTGCTCGTCCGTCAGTCCGTAGCGGAAGGCGCCGTTGACGGCGAGGCTGCGGTCGCCCTCCGCACCGTCGGCGCCGTCAGCGGCGGCCGGATCGGCGGCCGGGGCGCGGTAGTCGAAGCCGAAGCGCCCCATGCAGTCCTCGATCAGCCGGATCCGGGCCGACTCCAGTCGGCGGGCCTGGTCGGTGGTGAGGAAGTACGGCTCGACGGGGTAGGCCAGGGTCTTGCTGCTGACCGTGGTGGGAGTGCCCTGCGGCAGCGGGTTCTTGGCCCCGTCCCCGCCGCCGTCCGAGGAGCAGCCCGCCGTGAGGGCCGTGAGCGCCGCCACGGCGAGCAGCAGGGCGGGGGCCCGGCGGGTGCGTACCGCCGGCGCGTCGGTGAGCTGCATGGGCTGCCTTTCTGGGTCTTTACGGGTCTTTACGGGTCTTTACGGGTCTTTACGGGTCTTTACGGGTCTTTCCGGGGGGTCTTTCGGGCTGGATAGCATGACCGGCGTGGTGCTCCGCCCACTTCCGATGGGCGGAGCACCACGCCGGGGTGGTGCGGGACCGCTACGCCTTGACCCAGGTGTGGGAGGCGTTGTTGTTGTAGGTGAGGCCGAGCTTCTCGTAGGTGGTGCGCGGGTTGAGGACGTCGCCCCGGCCGCTGGGGGAGCCGCCGTAGGGGAAGCTGTTCTCCCAGATGATGGCCTTGTAGCCGTAGTCGAGGTTCGCGGCCGAGCCGGCGTTGTTCTTCATGGCCTGGGTGTAGCCGGCGCCGTTGTTCGGGTAGTGCCAGGCGATGCCGCCGGCGTAGCCGTCGTTGCCGTAGTTGTTGACCCAGCCGCCCCAGCCCCGATGGGCGCCGGCGGGGCCGGAGTTGTAGTAGATGCAGACGTCTCCGCTGACGCAGGTGGCGCTGCCGTCGTCCGCGGCGGCACTGCCCGCCGGGACGAGGACGGCGGCCCCGGCCGCCATGGCCACCGATGTCGCGGCTATCAGACCCTTGATACGCACCGTGTTCCTCCGATGAGTTCGTGTGCGGAACGCATGTCCGATCCACACGCTAGATCGGTGTCCGGCGCACGGGAGTGATCCCGGGGAACCCTGACGTCTTCCCGCCACACGGGAATCAGGGGCATCAACTGCCCCTGGACTCACACAGATCGCGCCTCCCCGCGCTCTGCGCCGGGGGCCTGCGCCGCCGTCCCAGGGCGAAGCCGAGCGCGAACCGGCTGGTGACGCCGTACAGCTCCATCAGCTGCGCGATACGGCGCTGCACGGTGCGCTTGCTCAGCGCCAGCTCGCGGGAGATCTGGTCGTCGGTCCTCCCCCGGGCCAGGAGGACGACGATCCTCCGCAGGGTCTCCTGCGACTGCGCTTCCCCCGGCCTCTCCCGCACCTGCGCCCCCGTCCGTTCTTCGGCACAACCCAGTGTGCGTCAAGGGGAGTTGGATCACAGGGGGACTCTCGGCCACCCTTGCCCCGGTACGGACCGGAGAGCGGCCGCGGACGCCGACGACCGGGCGCGCACCGCGCCCGGTCGTCGTTCACGCGCTGCCGGGGCTCAGCCCCAGGTGATCAGGCGCTTCGGGTTCTCCAGGACCGCCGCCGTGTCCGCCAGGACCTTCGAGCCGAGTTCGCCGTCGACCAGCCGGTGGTCGAAGGAGAGGGCCAGGGTCGTGACGTGGCGGGGCTTGATCCTGCCCTTGTGCACCCACGGCTGCAGGCGGATCGCGCCGAAGGCCAGGATCGCCGACTCGCCCGGGTTGAGGATGGGCGTGCCGGTGTCGACGCCGAAGACGCCGACGTTGGTGATCGTGACCGTGCCGCCGGACATGTCCGCCGGGGTGGTCCTCCCCTCGCGGGCGGTGGCCACCAGGTCGCTCAGCGACTTCGACAGCTCCGGCAGGGTCTGGGCGTGCGCGTCCTTGATGTTCGGCACGATCAGGCCGCGCGGCGTGGCCGCCGCGATGCCGAGGTTGACGTAGTGCTTGAGGACGATCTCCTGGCGCTCCTCGTCCCAGGCGGCGTTGACCTCCGGGTGGCGCTTGATGGCCAGCAGGAGGGCCTTGGCGACGAGGAGCAGGGGGTTGACCCGCAGCCCCGCCATGTCGGGGTCCTGCTTGAGGTCGGCGACGAGCTTCATCGTCCGCGTCACGTCGACGGTGATGAACTCCGTGACGTGCGGCGCGGTGAAGGCGCTGCCGACCATGGCCTGGGCGGTCATCTTGCGCACGCCCTTGACGGGGATACGGGTCTCGCGGGCGTCCGCCGCCGGGGCGGGGGCGGCCGCGACCACCGGCTCGGGCTCGGGCGCCGCCGCGGCCGTACGGGCCGAGGCGGCGGCGTGCACGTCCTCGCGGGTGACGATGCCGTCGGGGCCGGTGGCCGCCACGGTCGCCAGGTCCAGGCCCAGGTCCTTGGCCAGCTTGCGCACCGGCGGCTTGGCGAGCGGCCGGTCGGCGGGGGCTGCCGGGCCGGCAGGCGCCGGGGCAACGGGGGCCGCCGCAACGGCCGTTGCGGAGGTGCCGTTCATCTCCGCCTGGATCGCCGCCGCCGCGACGGCGGCCACCGGCTCACCGGACGGCTTGCGGGCGCGGCGCTTGGTCGCGCCCTCCGCGACGCCGTAGCCGACGAGCACCGGCTCGCGCTTGGCGGGGGCGGGCGCCGTATCCGTCGCGGCGGGCGCGGCGGCAGCCGGCGCCGCTGCGGCCGCGGGCTCCTCGCCCGCGCCCGGCTGCGTGTCCACGGTGATGATCGCCGCGCCGACGTCGACCGTCGCACCCTCCTCGAAGCGCAGCTCCCTGACCACGCCGTCGAAGGGGATCGGCAGCTCGACGGCCGCCTTGGCGGTCTCGACCTCGCAGACGACCATGCCGTCGTGCACCTCGTCGCCCACGGCGACGTACCACTTGAGGATCTCGGCCTCGGTCAGACCCTCGCCCACATCGGGCATCTTGAACTCGCGGAAGCGCGTCATTTCCTATGGCTCCCTGTCTCAGTACGCCAGCGCGCGGTCGACGGCGTCCAGCACCCGGTCCAGGTTGGGGAGGTACTCCTCCTCCACCCGGGCCGGCGGGTACGGCGCGTGGAAGGCGCCGACCCGCAGGACGGGCGCCTCCAGGTGGTAGAAGCACCGCTCGGTGATCCGCGCGGCGATCTCCGCGCCGGAGCCGAAGAAGGTCGGCGCCTCGTGCACGACGATGAGCCGGCGGGTCTTCTCCACCGAGGTCTGCAGGGTGTCGAAGTCGATCGGCGAGATCGTCCGCAGGTCCACGACCTCCAGCTCGCGTCCCTCCTCGGCGGCCGCCGCGGCGACCTCCAGGCAGGTCTTCACCATCGGCCCGTACGCGGCCAGGGTCAGGTCGCCGCCCTCGCGCACCACGCGGGCGGTGTGCAGGGGGTGGGGGCGGGCGGCGGTGTCGACGTCGCCCTTGTCCCAGTAGCGGCGCTTGGGCTCGAAGTAGATCACCGGGTCGTCGGAGGCGATGGCCTGCTGCATCATCCAGTAGGCGTCCGAGGGGTTGGACGGGGAGACGCACTTCAGTCCGGCCACGTGCGCGAAGAGCGCCTCGGGGGACTCGCTGTGGTGCTCCACCGCGCCGATGCCGCCGCCGTAGGGGATGCGGATGACGACGGGCATCTTGACCTTGCCCAGCGCGCGGGCGTGCATCTTGGCCAGCTGGGTGACGATCTGGTCGTACGCCGGGAAGACGAAGCCGTCGAACTGGATCTCCACCACGGGGCGGTAGCCGCGCAGCGCCAGGCCGATCGCGGTGCCGACGATGCCGGACTCCGCGAGGGGGGTGTCGATGACGCGGTCCTCGCCGAAGTCCTTCTGCAGACCGTCGGTGATGCGGAAGACGCCGCCGAGCTTTCCGACGTCCTCGCCCATGACCAGGACCTTGGCGTCGTCCTCCATGGCCTTGCGCAGGGAGGCGGTGATCGCCTTCCCCAGGGCCAGCTTCTCCACTGCCATGGTCACTTCACCTCTCCAGCAGGAGCCTCGTCCGCGAAGCCGGCCCGGTAGGCCGCGTACTGCGCGCGCTCCTCGTCGACCAGCGCGTGGCCGTCGGCGTAGATGTTCTCGAAGATCGTCATGTCGTCCGGGTCGGTCATCGAGCGGATGGCCTCGCGCACCCGGCGCCCGGTCGTCTCCGACTCGGCCTCCAGCGACTCGAAGAAGGCGGCGTCCGCCAGACCCTCGTTCTCCAGGTACCGGCGCAACCGCAGGATCGGGTCCTTCGCCTCCCAGGACTTGCGCTCCTCGTCGTCGCGGTAGCGCGTCGGGTCGTCGGAGGTGGTGTGCGCGCCCATGCGGTACGTGAACGCCTCGACCAGCATCGGACCCTGGCCCGAGCGGGCGTGCTCCAGGGCCGCGCGGGTCACGGCCAGCACGGCCAGCACGTCGTTGCCGTCGACGCGCACGCCGGGGAAGCCGAAGCCGGAGGCGCGCTGGTAGATCGGCACCCGGGACTGCTTCTCGGTGGGCTCGGAGATCGCCCACTGGTTGTTCTGGCAGAAGAAGACGACCGGGGCGTTGTAGACCGCCGAGAAGGTGAACGCCTCGTTCACGTCGCCCTGGCTGGAGGCGCCGTCGCCGAAGTAGGCGATGACGGCGGAGTCGGCGCCGTCCTTGGCGATGCCCATCGCGTAGCCGGTGGCGTGCAGCGCCTGGGAGCCGATGACGATCGTGTAGAGGTGGAAGTTGTTGGCGCCCGGGTCCCAGCCGCCGTGGTTGACGCCGCGGAACATGCCCAGCAGCGACTCCGGCGGGACCCCGCGGCACCAGGCGACGCCGTGCTCGCGGTAGGTCGGGAAGACGTAGTCGTCGTCGCGCAGGGCGCGGCCCGAGCCGATCTGGGCGGCCTCCTGGCCCAGCAGCGAGGGCCACAGGCCCAGCTCGCCCTGGCGCTGCAGGGTGACGGCCTCCGCGTCGAAGCGGCGGGTGAGCACCATGTCCCGGTACAGCGCGCGCAGCTCGTCGGCGCTGAGGTCGATGGCGTACTCGGGGTGCTCGACGCGCTCGCCCTCGGGGGTCAGCAGCTGGACGAGCTGGGGCTCGGCGCCGGCGGTGCTCGACTGGGGGCTCGCTTTGGCCGCAGCGCTTGCGCGCTTGGTGCTGCGGCGCGGTTTGCGCGCGGCAGTGCTCTCCACGGTCACGGTGTGCTCCTGACGTCTCTCCGGCCCCCGGGGTCGCCGGTGGCCTGGGGACTCCCGGCCGGCGGCCGGGAGGCGGCTCACCCGGATCCCTTCGGGCGCACGGGGTGGGTGCGCCTGCGTACGGACCGGATGTGACAGGCGCCCGGCAACTGCTTCGGCAGCACGTTACCCAGTCGCAGCTACTCGCGCTAATCACTCTGAAGCAGCATCTGACCAGCGATTTTGCTTGGAAATCCAAGTAAATCGCGGATCGGCGCATCCAACCAGCCGACCACCGGGTCACGGGCCCGCCAACGGTGCCGGACAGGGGCACCGTAACCCGGAGTACGGGGGCACCGGAAGACCCAATATGTGAGACTGACCGAGTGGACGAAGACGGCAGAAGCGATAAGTCAGACATTGGCCGCCCGATCCGGGTCTTCCTCCTGGACGACCACGAGGTGGTGCGCCGCGGGGTGCACCAGATGCTCTCCGCGGAGGCGGACATCGAGGTCGTGGGCGAGGCGGGCACGGCCGCGGACGCCCTGGTGCGCATCCCGGCCGTCCGCCCGGACGTGGCCGTGCTGGACGTACGGCTGCCCGACGGCAGCGGGGTCGAGGTCTGCCGCGAGATCCGCTCCCAGGACCCCGGCATCAAGTGCCTGATGCTGACGTCCTTCCCCGACGACGAGGCCCTCTTCGACGCCATCATGGCCGGCGCCTCGGGCTACGTCCTCAAGGCCATCCGGGGCAACGAGCTGCTGACGGCGGTGCGCGACGTCTCGGCGGGCAAGTCGCTGCTGGACCCGGTGGCCACCGCCCAGGTGCTGGAGCGGCTGCGCGACGGGGGGCGGGCCAAGGAGGACGACAAGCTGGCCGCGCTCACCGAGCAGGAGCGCCGCATCCTCGACCTGATCGGCGAGGGCATGACCAACCGGGGGATCGGCGAGCAGCTGCACCTGGCCGAGAAGACGATCAAGAACTACGTCTCGTCGCTGCTGTCGAAGCTGGGCATGGAGCGCCGCTCGCAGGCCGCGGCGTACGTGGCACGCAGGCAGGCCGAGCAGGGGGCGGCGGGGCGGGACCGGTAGGCAGGGGGCGGGGGTACGGGCGCCACGTGGGCCCGTACCCCCGGCGAGGTGAGGCTACGGCGTCGTGGCGCCCCCGTCGGGCGTGGTGCCCTCGGCCGTTCCGGTGGTCGCGTCGCCGGCCGTGGCGCCCTCGGTCGTGCCGTCGGTGGTGCCGTCCGTCGTGCCGTCGGTGGTCCCGTCGGTGGTGCCGTCCGTCGTCCCGTCGGTCGTCGTCCCGCCGGTCGTGTCCGAGGGCGTCTCCGAGGGGGTCGGCGTCTGCGACGGGGTCTGCGACGGCGTCGGGGACTGGGTCTTCGGCGGGGTCGTCGCCGGGCCCGGGTCCTGCGAGGGCGGGTCCTCGGACGGCTCCTCGGTCTTCGTCGGCTCCTCGGAGGGCTGCTCGGTGGTGACCTCGGCCGTCGGCGTGGGCGTCGGCTTGTTCTGCTGCCCGTCGCCCGGGTTCTGCTGGCTCAGCGCGTAGGCCACGCCCGCGACGATCGCGACCACGGCCAGCGCCGCCGCCAGCAGCAGCTTGCCCCGGCCCCGGCGCCCGTCGTCGTACCCGCCCTGCTGGTAGCCGCCGGGCTCGAAGCCGCCGTCGTCCGGGCCGCTCGGCCGCAGCATCGGCGTCGGGGGGCCGGGGTGGCCGCCGCCCGGCGTGCCCGCCGTCGGGCTGCCCATCGGCGGGGTGTGGCCGAGCATGACGGTGCCGGTGTTCCAGGCGCCGGTGTGGCCGCCGACCTCGGCGTACATCCGCCGCGCGTACTCGACGACCCCGCGCATCTCCTCCGCGCTCTGGAAGCGGTCGTCCGCCTCCTTGGCCAGCGAGTGCATCACCAGGCCGTCCAGCTCCGGCGGGACGCCGCCGCCGTGCGCGGAGGGCGGCAGCGGCATGTCCTGGACGTGCTGGTAGACCACCGACAGCGGCGTCTCGCCGACGAAGGGCGGGCGCAGCGCCAGCAGCTCGTACAGCAGGCAGCCGGCCGCGTAGAGGTCGGAGCGGCTGTCGATGGTCTTGCCGAGGGCCTGCTCGGGGGAGAGGTACTGCGGGGTGCCCATCACCATGCCGGTCTGCGTCATCGTGGAGGCCGCGGAGTGCAGGGCCCGCGCGATGCCGAAGTCCATCACCTTCACCGCGCCGGTGTCCGTGATGATCACGTTCGCGGGCTTGATGTCGCGGTGCACGATCCCGTGCTGGTGGCTGTACGCGAGGGCCTCCAGCACACCGGAGATGATCGCCAGCGCCTGGTCCACCGGCGGCGCCTCGGCCTCGTTGAGCAGCTCGCGGATGGTACGGCCCTCGACCAGCTCCATCACGATGTACGGCACCGACTGGCCGGCGACGACGTCCTCGCCGGAGTCGTAGACGGCGACGATCGCGTGGTGGTTGAGCCCCGCGACGGACTGGGCCTCGCGCGTGAAGCGGGCCTTGGAGACGGGGTCCTCGGCGAGGTCGGCGCGCAGCAGCTTGACGGCGACCTCGCGGCCCAGGCGGACGTCCTCGGCGAGGAACACCTCCGCCATGCCGCCGCGGCCGATGCGCCGGGTCAGGCGGTAGCGGCCGTCGCCGACGAACGCCCCCGTGCCCCAGGCCTCGGGGGGCTCCGCCGAGTTGCCCCGCTCACCCCCGCCCGTACCCGATCCGGACGGCTCGTGCGGATTGTCCGTCTGCGCCATCTGCCCTCGCCCGTGGTCTCTTGGCCGTTTGCCGCACGTTATCGCGCACCGGCGCGAATGGATCCGTACGGAAGTCGTACCGTGAACAGACCATGCAACCGGGTGGGCGGCTCGGGTGGCAAATCCTGCCGCCTGCGATTTTGCGCACGCCGCCCCCGGGGAAGCCCCCCGTGCCCGGTCGCGGCCACCGCGCCGACCTGTGGATACGTCATATACGTCACGGAACGGGCAAGGTGCTTGACGTGCTCCGGACGCGGGGCAGACTAGCTGAGCGTCACATATCCGCATCCGGGGGGCACCAGCACATGGCCGAGTACGAGCACGCCGGGCGCTCGCTCGCCGGAGGGCGCTACCAGCTGATCAGTCTGCTCGGCTCCGGCGGTATGGCCTCCGTGCACCTGGCGCACGACACCTACCTCGACCGCCGGGTGGCGGTGAAGACCCTCCACACCGAGCTGGGCCGCGAGGACTCCTTCCGCCAGCGCTTCCGCCGCGAGGCGCAGGCCGTGGCGCGGCTCTCCCACCCGCACGTCGTCTCCGTCTTCGACACCGGCGAGGACCGGCTCGGCGGCGCGGACGGGCCCGCGATGCCGTACATCGTCATGGAGTACGTCGAGGGGCGGCCCCTGCGCGACGTCCTGGACGCCGACACCGCCCGCTACGGGGCGATGCCCGCCGACATGGCGCTGCGGATCACCGCCGACGTGCTGGCGGCGCTGGAGGCCAGCCACGAGATGGGCCTCGTCCACCGCGACATCAAGCCCGGCAACGTGATGCTCGACCAGCGCGGCCAGGTCAAGGTGATGGACTTCGGCATCGCGCGGGCCGTGCAGTCGGGGGTCACCTCGATGACGCAGACCGGCATGGTCGTGGGCACCCCGCAGTACCTCTCCCCCGAGCAGGCCCTGGGCCGGGGCGTGGACGCCCGCTCCGACCTCTACTCCGTCGGCATCATGCTCTTCGAGCTGCTCACCGGCCGCCTGCCCTTCGACGCCGACTCCCCGCTGGCCGTCGCCTACGCGCACGTCCAGGAGCAGCCGCCGGCGCCCTCGGACTTCAACCGCGCCGTGCCGCCGGTGCTCGACGCGCTGGTCGCCCGCGCGCTGGCGAAGAACCCCGACGAGCGCTTCCCCTCCGCCGCCGCGATGCACGCCGAGGTGCGCCGGGTGGGCGGGATGACGCCGCCGGGCGCGATGCCGGCCGTGGTCGCCGGTCCGCACCGGCCGGCGGGCGCGGGGGTGGGCGCGGCGGTCTTCCCGCCGGTGAGCGCGAACGCCGGTCCGTACCACTCGCCGGCGCCGGGGGCGGCGCCCGGCTACCAGCCGCTCAGCCAGTACGCGGCGGGGGGCGCGGGCGGCCCGGGCTTCGGGGGCTTCGGGCAGGCGCCGGGGTACGCGACCCCGCCCCCGTACACCCTCGGCGCGCAGCAGCCCGCCGCCCGGGGCGGCAGCCGCGGTCCGGTGCTGATCGCGACGGCCTGCGTGCTGGCCATCGCCGCCGTGGCGACGACGGTCATCGTGCTGGTGCTGAACGACGACGACCCGGGCACCACCGGCAGCGGGAACGGCACCCGCACGTCCACCAGCGCGCCCGCCAC
The DNA here is from genome assembly GCF_042663125.1 of Streptomyces polyrhachis. Lineage (NCBI taxonomy): Bacteria > Bacillati > Actinomycetota > Actinomycetes > Kitasatosporales > Streptomycetaceae > Streptomyces > Streptomyces polyrhachis. Next base: position 172,692 of record NZ_JBHSZO010000008.1, read on the forward strand.
CCAGCCGTCCGCCGGCGGGGACGACCCCAAGGAGGGCTTCCGGCCCCCCGACCGGGCGCGCACCATCGACGCCGACAAGTGCACCGGGGCGCGTCCGCACTACGAGGACAAGTCCAAGGTCACGCTGCCGGACTTCACCTACAAGGACTGGCACTCGGTGCGCGCCTGCCTCACGGCCGCGGGCTGGACCTACGACATCGAGAAGCGCAACGACGACCTCTGGAACCAGGACACCGTGCTGGACCAGAACCTCGAACCCAGCGACCCGTTCGACCCCAAGACCGACCGGATCAAGCTGACCCTCGCGACCGGGTACCCGCAGTAGCGGTCACCCGGCCGGGGGCTCCTGCGCGGGTCGGGGCGCCCTACAGGTACGGCCCCGAGCGCGCGCCGCCCGGGTCGCCGAACTCCTCCTCGTGGCCCGAGCCCGGGGGCAGCGCCCGGCGCATCGACTCCAGTTGGGCGCGGGCGGCCATCTGCTGGGCGAAGAGCGTGGTCTGGATGCCGTGGAAGAGGCCCTCCAGCCAGCCGACCAACTGGGCCTGCGCGATGCGCAGTTCGGCCTCCGAGGGGATCGCCTCGTCCGTGAAGGGCAGCGAGAGGCGCTCCAGTTCGTCGATCAGGTCGGGCGCCAGGCCGTCCTCCAGCTCCTTCACCGAGCTGGCGTGGATCTCCTTCAGCCGCACCCGGCTCGCCTCGTCCAGCGGCGCGACGCGGACCTCCTCCAGCAGCTGCTTGATCATGCTGCCGATCCGCATGACCTTCGCCGGCTGCTCGACCATCTCCGTCACCGGGACCTCGCGCGACTCACCGTCCCCGCTGTCCGGCCCGCTGCCCGCGACGGCCATCCCGTCCGGTCCTACGACCAGGATGTGGGGCGTGTCCTGCGGCTGCTCGTGGCGTGGATCGTGGCGTGGAGTATCCATACGCCACATTGTCCCGCACGGGTCGCGGGGCAGGCGAACGCCCCCGTACCGGCGGCTGGTGTCCACCGGTACGGGGGCGTGTGCTCCCCCGTGCTTCCCCCGTTCCCCCGTTCCCCCGTTACGCCTCGGCCCGGCGGGCCAGGGCGGGCTTGGAGCTGGTGACCAGCGCGGCCAGCAGACCGGCGCCGAGGGGGACGGCGACCAGCAGGAGGGCGATGGTGTCCCAGGGGATGAGCAGCGGGGCGGGGACGCCGTACGGGATGTCCCCCATCGCCTCGATCGCCGCCGCGCTCTTCTCGTCCAGCCGCTGCTGGGCCAGCCGCAGCCCGGCCGCCGGCAGGATGCCCGCCGCCGTGCCCAGCACCACGCCCATCGCCGCGACCGCCGCGCACTGCATGCCGGAGAGCGTGCGGCGTACCCGGGGAGCGGCGCCGACGGCGGCGAGGGTGCGCAGGTCGGCCTCCGCGTCGGCCTGCGCCAGGCCGGTGGCGATACCGGCGGCGCCGATGGTCACCAGGGAGGCGAAGAGGAGCAGACCGAGCTGGACGAACCCGTTCTCGGGGACGAAGCCCTGCTCGACGTAGAGGTCCGCCTCCAGGCTCCGCTTGTCGACCTCCTTCTCGTACGCCTGCTTCTGCGCACTGCTGGGCAGGTGCGTGGTGGTGAAGTACGCGCCGAGCGGCCGGGATTCCAGGCCGGCGGCGCGGACCGCCGACTCGGGGACCAGGACGCCGATCCAGGCCCCGCCCGGCATCTCGGTGCGGTAGCCCGGGATCGCGGTGGTTTCGGCGGTGCTCCGCTCCTCTTCCGATTCGGCGGTGACGTGCACACCCTCCGCGTCCAGGTACTTCCGGTCGAAGACGACCGCCTTGCCGGCGGCGAGGGCGGCCTTCGCCGCCGGGTCCTTCACGCCGAAGACGTCCAGCAGGGCGGCTCCGCCGACCACGGCGTCGGTCGGGCGCGAGATCGTGTAGCCGTTGTAGACGTTGCAGCGCCAGTCCGTCTTGATGAGCTTCCTGCGCTGCTCGGCGGTCAGCTTCCCGTTCTCGTCCGTGTGCAGCGGGCACTCGTTCGCCTTCGGGACGGCGACCCCCAGCGGCGGCAGGTCCTCGGCCTTCGCATCCTTGTCCGCGGGGCTGCTGACGAGCTGTCCGAAATCGGCCCGCTGTCCGATCGGCAGCGTCCGTACCACCGCCGCACCGGCGGCGTCGCGGTCGGCGCCGTTGTCGTTGTAGGACGTCATACGGACCATGCCGTCCGGCAACTGGGCCTCGTACTGCAGCCGTTGCCCCTCCTCGTCGCTGGACACGAAGGTCGCCACCGCGACCGTCCCGGCCACCGCCGCCAGCACCGCCGCGACGGCGGGGGCGGTACGACCCCGGTTGCGGACCGCGTCGCGCAGCGCCAGGCGGGGGGAGAGCGGGAGCCAGCGGCCGAAGCGGCCGAAGGCGCCGATCAGCAGCGGGGTGAGGGCGACGACGCCGAGTTCGGCGAGGCCGCTGCCCAGGGCGATGAGCACCATGCTGTCGCTGGCCATGGCCCCGTAGAGCGCCACGGTGGCGCCCAGGGCCACCGCGCACAGCCCGAGCGTGGGCAGCAGCCTGCCCGTCCGGCGCACGCCGCGGCGGCCGGTCAGCGAGGCCAGCGGGGTCTGGCGGGAGGCGGTGATCGCCGGGACGATCGCCGCCAGCAGGCCGGTGACGACCGCGAGCACCGCGATACCGGCCAACTCCAGCGGCTCCAGGCGCAGTCCGCCGAAGCGCTTGCCGACCAGGTCCTCCAGCATCGGCTGGAAGGCCAGGGTGAGCGCCAGGCCGAGGGTGAGGCCGACCACGGCGGCGGCCAGGCCGATCACGAGTCCGCCGCCCAGCACGATGGCGCGGATGTGGCGGCGGTCGCCGCCGTTCGCGCCGACCAGGCCCAGCTGGCGGCGCGAGCGCCGGGCGCCGACCGCGAAGGCGGGACCGGCCAGCAGGCAGATCTCCAGCATGGCGAGGGCGGCCACGGTGGCGGCGATGGTCACGACGAGGGTGGTGTCGTCGTTTCCGCCCCCGTCCATGCCCGCCTGCCGGGACTGGTAGTACGGCACCTGCGAGTCCGGCGGCGGGTCGAGGATCACCTGGCGGGAGACCACCTCGACGCCGTGGGTGTTCAGCTCCTTGACCCGCTCCCAGTCCATGCCGCCGGGGAGGGAGACGAGGTAGGAGGGGAACGACGGCGGTTCGTCGTTCCGTGCCTTCCGGATGCCCACCAGGTCGCCCGGCACCCCGAGGAGTTCCTGGCGCCGCAGATCGGCCGGCAGCTCGTAGGCGCCGGTGATGCGGTAGGTCCTTCCGGTGTCGCGCACGGTGGTCTTCGAGCCGACGAAGAGACCGCTCTCGTCCAGGAACGCCTGGGTGGCGGCGACCTCTCCGGGCTTGTCGGGGTACTCGCCGCGCAGCCTGGTCAGCATGCCCTCCACCAGCGGGGAGGAGGCGTCCAGTTCGCGCATGCTGCTGTAGAGGACGCCGTGGCTGGTGCGCACCCGGCCGTAGTCCTCCGTGCTCTTGACCACCGTGGCGCCGGCGGGGAGCCAGGAAGCGGGATCGGCGGGGTCGGCGGGCTTCCCGGAGGGCGGCTCCTTCCCCTCGTCCGGCGGGTCCACCTCCGTCACGCCGCCCAGGCGCGGGTCGGGCTTCTGGTAGATCGCCCGGCCCTCCGACCACGACATGGCCAGCCGCGCGTCCGCCGCGCCGATCTCCCGGGTGAGCTGCTGCTCCGTACTCCCGTCGCTGGAGCGGGCGATGATGTCCACCGCCCCCACGCCCATGATCGGCAGCGCGATCATCGACAGGACGAGCGCCGAGCGCCCCTTGTTGCGTACGGCGTCGCGGCGGGCTATCCGCAGCGAGGCGCGCCAGCCGCGCAGCCAGACCTTCACCGGGCCCCCTCGCCGGCGAGGAGCTGCTCGGCGTCGGAGCGCAGGGTCTGGTCGACCACCGAGCCGTCGCGGACGAACACCACGCGGTCGGCCCAGGCGGCGAACCTCGGCTCGTGGGTGACCAGCACCCCGGCCGCACCCGCGTCGCAGCGGGCGCGCAGCAGCGCCAGTACCGACTCGCCGGTCTCGGAGTCCAGCGCGCCGGTGGGCTCGTCGGCCAGCACCAGGCGGCGCTCGCCCACCAGGGCGCGGGCGATGGCCACGCGCTGCTGCTGGCCGCCGGACATCTCGTCGGGGAAGCGGTCGGCGAGGTCGGCCAGGCCGATCTCCTCCAGGGCCGCCTGGGCCTCCTTGCGGGCCTTCCCCGCGCGGACGCCGTCCAGTTCGCGGGGCAGCGCGATGTTCTCGGCGGCCGTGAGGGCGGGGATGAGGTTGTAGTCCTGGAAGACGTAGCCGATGGAGCGCCGGCGCAGCGCCGCGAGCCGGCGGCGGCTGACGGTGGTGATGTCCGTACCCTCCACCAGGACCTGGCCGGAGGTCGGGGTGTCCAGGCCGCCCGCGAGGGTGAGCAGCGTGGACTTGCCGGAGCCCGAGGGGCCCATCACGGCGACCAGTTCGCCGGCGTGGACGTCGAGGTCGACGCCGCGCAGGGCGTGGACCTCGGTGGCGCCCTGGCCGTGGACGCGGGTGAGGTCCTTCAACTGGAGTACTGGTCGTGGCTGTTGGTGGGATACGGGCGTGGTCATCAGGGTCCCCCTCGGGTGTCAGTGGGCGGTGCGGTGGCCGGCTTCGGCCCTGGTGCGGGCTTCGGGGCCGGCTTCGGTGGGCGGTGCGGTCCCGGGCTGCGGCGGCTCGGTGCGCGGTGCGGTGCGGGCCGTACGGGAGAGGCGGACCAGGCGGGACTCGCTGTGGTCGAGCCAGCGGACCTCGGCCTCGGTCTGGAAGATCAGGTTCTCCAGGACGAGCAGCCAGGCAACGGCGTCCGCGCCGCCCTCCGACTCGACCGCCGCCAGGGCGCCGGTCTTCAGGCGCGTGTAGTCCTGCATCGCCTTCAGCGTGTGGCTGCGCTGGCGCTGGATGACGTCGCGGATGTCGACGTCCGGGGCGCCGACCGCCATCGCCAGCTTGATCGCCAGCTCGTCGCGGGCCGGGCGCTCGCGGTCCACCGGGGTGGCGTACCAGTCGCGCAGCTCGGCGCGGCCGGACTCGGTGATGGCGTAGAGCGGGTGGCCGGAGGTGTCCGCGCCGTCGGGGGCGACGCGGCCGTCGCGCTCCAGGCGGTTGAGCGTGGTGTACACCTGGCCGACGTTGAGCGGCCAGGTGGCGCCGGTGCGGGCCTCGAACTCGGCGCGGAGCTGGTTGCCGTAGCGGGGGCCGGATTCCAGGAGGGCGAGGAGCCCGTGGCGAATCGACATACTCAGTATGTATACCGAGTATGGCCCTGTTGGCAAATGGCCTTCGGCCGGGGGTTCCCTGTTCGGGTCAGCTCCGCGCGCCCTCTTCACCCAGGAATGTGACGGTTGTTCTGCCACGTGTTCTGGCACGTGCGCCGCCGCGTGCCCCGGCACGTCGGCGTTCCCGCGTTACGGGAAGGGGGCTGGACCGTGGTCGGCGCGCGTCGTGTGCGGGGGGCGGCCGGTTGCGCGGTGGCGGTGGTGTGCGTGCTGGGGGCGGGGGGCGCTGCCTGGGCCGGGGAGGCCGGACCGCCGCCGGCCGAGTCGGGGGTGGTGTTCTCCTCGCCGCCGTCGCCGCCGCCCGTACTGCGGCTGCCGGTCGCCCCCGTCCCGGCCCCGTCGCAGACGCTGACCTATGTCCCGGACGCGGAGGAGCCGCCCCGGGAGGAGCGCGCGCAGGGGGCAGGACGCAGGGCGGCGGCCCAACGGGTGCTGCCGTTCGGGACGGGGCTGGTGCTGGTGGGGCTGGGCCTGGGCTTCGCGGGGGCGCGGCTGCGGTGGGGGTGAGGCGGGGGTGAGGCGGGGGCTGCTTCGCTCCCGTCTCAACCCCCGCCGCGCCGGGTGTCGTTGGTCATCCGCTACGTGGGTCCGTACCGGCTAGGCGAGCAGCAGGACCTTGCCGATGTGGTCGCTCGCCTCTACGACGCGGTGTGCTTCGGCTGCCTGGTCCAGCGGGATCGCGCGGTCCACGACCGGGCGGATCGTGCCGTTCTCCAGCAGCGGCCAGACGTGCTCGCGGACCGCCGCCACGATCGCCGCCTTCTCGCCCGCCGGGCGCGCGCGCAGGGTGGTGGCGGTGACGGCGGCGCGCTTGGCCATCAGGGCGCCGAGGTTGAGCTGGCCCTTCACGCCGCCCTGCAGGCCGATCACGGCGAGGCGGCCGCCCACCGCGAGGGCGGCGATGTTCTTGCCGAGGTACTTGGCGCCGATGATGTCGAGGATGACGTCCGCGCCCACGCCGTCGGTCGCCTTGAGCACCTCGTCGGCGAAGTCCTGCTCGTGGTAGTCGATCAGCACGTCCGCGCCCAGGTCGCGGCAGCGCTCCAGCTTCGCGGGGCTGCCCGCCGTCACGATGACCCGCGCGCCGATCGCCTTGGCCAGCTGGATCGCCATCGTGCCGATACCGCTGGCACCGCCGTGGATCAACAGGGTCTCGCCCGGCCGGAGATGGGCGATCATGAAGACGTTGGACCAGACCGTCGCGGCCACCTCGGGCAGCGCCGCCGCCGTCACCAGGTCCATCCCCGCCGGTACGGGCAGCAGCTGGCCGGCCGGGACGGCGACCTGCTGCGCGTAACCGCCGCCGCTGAGCAGGGCGCAGACCTCCTGGCCGACCTCCCAGCCCGTCGTGCCCTCGCCGAGCGCGGTGATCCGGCCGGAGACCTCCAGGCCCGGGTAGGGGGAGGTGCCGGGCGGGGGGTCGTAGAAGCCCTGGCGCTGCAGGAGGTCCGCGCGGTTCACCGCGGCGGCGGCGACCTCGACGAGCACCTCGCCGGGAGCGGGGACAGGGTCGGGAACCTCGGCCCAGACGAGGGCTTCTGGGCCGCCCGGCTCGGGAATCGTCACTGCGTACATGGGAGGGACCCTACTGGTTCCGCTTGCGGCCCTCTTCGCCGCTCGCGCTTCTCAACCGCCTTGATCGATCCTGCTTTTCGGGTCCCCCGACTGCTTCCCCTTCTCCGGGCTCCGCAGGGCCGACGCCCGCTTGATCGTGATCAGCCGGTCCGCCGGCTCGATGCGCTGGGCGCGCTGGGCGTCGTAACCGAGCACCTCGCCGTCGCGCACCACCGCCACGATCAGGTCCGCCAGCTCGCGCGGGGAGCGGCCGACGTCCTCGGGGTCGGCCGGGCGCTCCTCCAGGTCGAGGCCGGAACCCTGCACGATCAGGTCCTCCAGCACCGCGCTCGCGCTGGGGCTGAGCACCGACAGGCCCAGCAGGCGGCCGGCCGCCGAGGAGCTGGTGATCACCGCGTCCGCGCCGGACTGGCGCAGCAGCGGGGCGTTCTCCTCCTCGCGGACGGCGGCGGCGATGTGCGCGCCCTCGTTGAGCTGGCGGGCGGTGAGGATGACCAGCACGGCGGTGTCGTCGCGCTGGGGGGCGACGATGACCTCCTTGGCGCGGGGGACCTCGGCGCGCTGGAGGATCTCGCTGCGGGTGGCGTCGCCCAGCACCGCCGCGAAACCGTCCGCGTTGGCGGCGTCGACGCCCTTCCGGGTGTTGTCGATTACCACCACACGGTCCCTGGGGAGGCCCTTGGCGACGAGGGTCTGCAGTGCCGAGCGGCCCTTCGTCCCGTAGCCGACGACGACGGTGTGATCACGCAACCTGGACCTCCAGCGGTCGATCTTCCACTGCTCGCGGGTGTGCTTGGTGAGCACCTCGAGCGTGGTGCCGACCAGGATGATCAGGAACAGTACGCGCGCGGGCGTCACCACCAGGATCGTCACCAGCCGCGTGCCGGGGGTGGCGGGGACGATGTCGCCGTAGCCGGTGGTGGAGAGGGAGACCGTCGCGTAGTAGGCGGCGTCGAGGAGGGAGACGCCGCCGCCCGCGTTGTCGGTGTAGCCGGCGCGGCCCAGGTAGACCACCAGGGTGGTGAGCAGCAGCAGGGCGAACGCCCACAGGAGGCGGCCGCCGACCTGGCGCAGGGGGCCTTTGACGTGGGTCGGGAGGCGGACCAGCTCGACCAGGGACTCCTCCTCGTTCTTGTCCGGCTTGTTCGGCTTGTCCGGGGGGAGTCTCATGCGGGGGGTCCGGTCGGGGAGTGGGGGGCTGGGGGCGTGGTGTCGGTCTTCACGTGGGGGGTGGGCTTCCGTGGGGGGTGGTTCTTGTGTCGCCGGCTTTCAGCGTGGCCTGGGCGGGGGTGCGGGGCGGGGGTGGGTTGGGCTGGGTTGGGTTGGGCTGTCAGGGTGTCGGCGCCCAGGGGAGGGGGAGTACGGGGACGGGGTCGCCCGTGCGTGCGCCGCCAGGGGGGATGACGGCCAGGGCGTGGGCGGTGGCCAGGCCGCGGAGCATCGCGGGGCCGGTGAAGTGGAGGGGGGTTATTGGGGGTTGGTCTTGGGCTGTTCTGTCTGGGGCTGTTCTGTCTGGGGCCGCTCTGTTCGGGGCTGCTCCGGCCCGTACAACCGGGACCACGCGGGTGTCCGCCGGGTGGCCGGTGACATCCGTCGTCAGCAGGGCGGTCCGCTGCGGGCGGGGCGGGGCGCCGCGCAGGGTGCGCAGCAGCGGCTCCACGAGCGTGAGCAGGCCCGTCACCGCGGCGAGGGGATTTCCGGGGAGGCCCGCGAGGTGGGCGCCGGTGGGGAGGCGGGCCAGCAGCATGGGGTGGCCCGGGCGGACCTGGACGCCGTCGACCAGGAGGTCCGCGTGGACCCGGCGGAGGGTGGCGTGGACGTGGTCGACGGGGCCGGCGGCGGTGCCTCCGGTCGTGACGAGGAGCTGGGCGGTGCTGGTCGCCACCGCCTCGTGGAGCGCCTCTGCGTCATCGCCGAGGCGCCGGGTGACGAAGGCGTCGGCGCCCAGGGCGTGCAGCCAGGGGGCGAGCATGGGGCCGAGGGCGTCGCGGATGAGGCCGTCGCGGGGGAGGCCCCGGTGGAGCAGCTCCTGGCCGAGGATCAGGATCTCGACGCGGGGGCGGGGGATGACGCGCAGCTCGTCGTAGCCGGCCGCGGCGGCGAGTCCCAGGACGGCCGGGGTGACCTCGGCGCCGGCGGGGAGCAGCTCGGCGCCGGAGCGGCACTCCTGGGCGCGGGGGCGGATGTCCTGCCCGGTGCGGGTGTCGCGGGTGGCGACGAGCCGGGTGCCGCCCGCTTGGAGGACGGCGTGCTCACTGCGCACCACGGCGGTGGCACCGGGGGGGATACGGGCGCCGGTGGCGATGGGGAGGGCGGTGCCGTCTTCGAGGGGGCGGGTGGTGGTCTCGCCGGCCAGGACGCCGGTGCCGGGGGTGAGGTGCCAGGGGCCCGGGCCGGAGACTGCGTAGCCGTCCATGGCCGAGGTGTCGAAGGAGGGGAGGTCTGTCAGGGCTTGCAGGGGGGTTGCTAGGAGGTGGTTGATCGATTCGGGGAGGGGGCGGGTTACGGGAGGTGGGGGGTGGGCTGCGTGGGCGGCTGTGCGGTGGGCGGTGGGCC